>CBFCXA010000319.1:0-2924 GCA_965601985.1 uncultured Chromatiales bacterium
ACCACGGTGGCCGGACCGGCCACACAGTCGATGCCGGCCACCACCGGCGCGCCGCCGGTCGCTTTACTGACCTGCTCGGCCATGTCGTCCGGATCGCCGCTGTCTACCAGCACCGCGTCCGCGCCCAGCGCACGGAGTTCGTCGATCAATTCGGCGCGCCGCACCAGCGACACGGTGTGCACGCCCTTCATGCGCGCCAGTGCAACAAGGTATCGGCCGCAGCTCGAATTGGCGCCGTTCTGCATGATCCACTCGCCGGGTTTGGCCCGCGCGTAGTCCTCCAGCAGCAAAAAGGCGGTCAGGCCGTTGACCATGGTCAGCGCCAGCTGGTCGGCATCGCCTTCCGGTGCCGCCATCAGGTCGGCCGCGGCGACGCAGGCACAGTCGCGAAAAGCCCCGGTACCGCGCGGCACGAACACGCGGTCGCCGATCTGCCAATTGTCTACGCCCTCACCCAGTGCTTCGATCCGCGCGACGCCTTCTTCGCCCATCCAGCGCGGTACGCCAAAAAAGCGGAACCCTGATTCGCCGCTGACGAACTTCACGTCGGCCAGGTGCATGGCGGCCGCTTCCACGCGCAGCAAGACTTCACCGACACCGGGTTCGGGATCGGGGCCTTCAACCAGTTCCACGACGTCGGCCGCGTCGCCGAACGCGTTCTGCCTCATTGCCCGCATGCTCGATCCTCCGGTCGGGTCTTATTGCCCGCGTTAATCTGCGGATTTGCCACTTGGTTGCAGCACCGGACTTTATCACCAGTTCGAGTCAGGCATTTCTTGCGCGCAAAAAAAGCCCCGCCGAAGCGGGGCTTTTTGATCTTTGCTGATCCTCGCTCAGGCGGAACGCTTTCTGAATGCGCCCAGCGGCACGAGCGCACCAAGCATCAGGAGCAGCGCACCAGGCAGCGGGACGACGGTGAACGAAGTGTCGTCGATATACGCCACGTTGGCAGCAGCCGGACCAGTGAAGCTCTGCATGACGGCCACCACGTTCGCCGTGTCGGCCCCTTCCGGCACAACGCCGGTCACCATGAACATCTCCCAGGTATCACCGGGCGTCGGCGTTACGTTGGGCGTGCGGCCGATTTCCTGACCAGTGCCAGAATCAATCCACTCGATGCGGAATTGCATGCCCGAATCAATAGAGCCGCCGGCGGAAAAACCCGCAAGCCAGCCGCTATATGTGGCGGTCAGGCCAGGCGTCAGACCGGAGACCTGCTGGACTGCGCCGACGAAGCTACCGGACAAATCGAGAATCCGGAGCAGCAGCGATTGATCGCCAGTGCGCGCAAACTCATTGGTGGTCCCGCTGAACAATTTCGGAAGCGGGCCGTCTACCGGACCGAAGAATGCCAGCCAGTTTCCGTCGGCAGGCGGCTCGTAAACAATAGGTTCTTCGAAACCCGCGTTGCCCAGCAGGTTCTCGCCCAAAGAAATAGCAGAAGCAGAAGTTGCGGCAAACGCCAGTAATAGAGCGGCAAACAGTGTCGTGACGGTTTTCATCCGGGAGCCCCTTAGTTCTTATTGTCTTAATCCGGTATCAGTGGTCGAATTTTACCGGGGGGCACTGCCTGTCAACGATCAAATTTACATAAGCTAGAAGTTTATTACTTCGATCCATTTGGTGGCCGCGGAAACACAACAATCACCGCATCACACCCTGCTCTAACAACCGCTCGATCAGCATCCGCTGCCGCTCGATGACCTGCTGGCGCGACAGCATTTTTCCGCCGGCCATGGCGTTCGGCTGCGCCCAGTCTTTCCGGGCATAGCCGTCCTCGTAAGCCGCGAACGGCTGGCGGGACAGCAGGTTCGCCATGCCGGTGCGCCGACGGGCTGCGCGCAAGGCCGGCAGATCGATGATCGCATTGGCGCCGATACTCTCCCCGCTTTCCGCATCGGCCAGCACCTTGCCCTGCCAGTCGACAATCTTGGACATTGCATCGGCCGATGCTGCCGGCAACGGCGTGCCGACGATGCCGGCGGTGTTGGCCGACACCACGTAGGCCATGTTCTCGATGGCCCGGGCGCGTTTCATCACGTCCTTGACCGTCAGCCCCGGGGAGGCGGCCTCCGAGGTCGGGTGCAACAGCAGCTCCGCGCCCTTCATGGCCAGCATGCGCGCGACTTCCGGGTAGAGAATCTCCTCCGACGCGATCGTCCCGAGCGTACCGATGTCCGTGACCGCGACCGGGAACACCGCGTCGATACCGTAGCGGTCGAGGTACGCGTCCCAGACGTCGAACGGGGTTGGCGTATGTAGCGAAATCATCCTCCGGTAGCGAAGCAGCGTGTCTCCGTTCGGACCGATCACGGTGTTTGCCTGGAAGTACAGAGTCGGAAATGCCGGATCGTTCTCGTAGAGATTGCCGGCCAGGAACAGCTGGTGACGCTCGGCCAGTTCGTCCAGCGCGGCGTACTCAGGACCGTCGATGTCGACCGCTGCCTTGGCTTTCCACTCCTCGCGCGATTCGCGCAACGGGAAGCCGGTGAGGAAGTATTCCGGCAGCACGACCAGCTTGAGCTCGGCTCCGGCGTAGCTGCGCAGGAAACCTTTCGCCGATGCTATCTGGCCGTCAATGCGCTTGATTGACGCCAGCATGCGCTCGCGCGCGCTGTCCGGCGTGCGATCCTGGTTCACCGCGTCGCACACTGTCTGCAGGGCGAGCGCGGCAAAGCGGGGCGCATCGGTAGCGGCCCTGGCCAGCGTTAACGGTAAAACCCCGACACCGGCAAGGCCGGCGAGAAAGCGGCGGCGCGTACTCGACTGGCTGACGGGCATGATCATTCTCCTGCGCGACCGTTGGTCAACGCGCTTGCAGCAAGTATCCGTAGATTAACCTTATGCCTGCAGGCGAGCGAGATCGGTGCGTTGGCTATGCGATACTCGCATCCGGCCTGGGTGTGGCCGACGAGGTGACCTTA
>CBFCXA010000320.1:0-2873 GCA_965601985.1 uncultured Chromatiales bacterium
CGGCCGGCGATTCGTGCTCAAGTTCACCCACCCGTCGGAAGATCGGGCAGTGACGAACTTTCAGACAGAGGCGCTGCGCCATATCGAGCAGGTGGCGCCGCAGCTGCCGGTACCGCGGGTCGTGCCGACGCTGGCCGGAGAACTCGAACACGAGCGCCCGGTGAACCACAGCGCGCCGAGATTGATTCGCCTGATGACCTGGCTTGATGGCACGCCGCTCAATCAGCTGGAACAACCCGACCTGCGTCTGCGCCATGAGCTTGGGCGCTCGCTGGCCGAGCTCGGTCGGGCGCTGCGCGGCTACTTTCACCCGGCGGCCGGCCACGAACTGCTCTGGGACCTGAAGCAGGCCGCGAAGCTCGAGCCGCTGCTGGACCATATACCGGATGACGCGCAGCGCGCGCTGGCGGATAAGTTCATGCAGCGTTTCCTGGACCAGGCGGCGCCGGCATTGCCCGGACTGCGCGCCCAGGTGGTGCATAACGACCTGAACTTTTTCAACGTGATGGTCGAGGCGCAGGCCGAGCAACCGATCACCGGCATCATCGATTTCGGCGACATGGTGCACACGCCGCTGGTCTGCGATCTCGCCGTTGCCGCGGCTTACCAGCTCTCGCCCGGGCAGGGCGGACTGCAGCAGCTTCAAGCATTCGTTTCCGGCTACCGCGCGGTCACGGCGCTGGAGCCGGAGGAGTTGGATCTGTTGCCGGTGCTGATCGCCACCCGCTGCCTGATGACCGTAGCCATCACCGGCTGGCGTGCCGCGCGCCACCCGGAAAACCGCGACTACATCCTGCGCAACAATCCGGCGGCCTGGCAAAACCTGGCGTTCCTCGACGAACTGGGACTGGACACGCTGCGTGCCGCGCTCGATGCACCCCCCGAGGAGCTTATCGATGTCGCGGGCGGCTGATCTCATTGAGCGCCGCCGGCGCGTACTCGGCCCGGCCTATCGGCTGTTCTATTCAGAACCGGTGCACCTGGTCCGCGGCGAAGGTGTGCACCTGTTCGATGCCGATGGCAATGATTATCTCGACGTCTACAACAACGTGCCCTGCGTCGGGCATTGTCACCCGCGCGTGGTGGCCGCGCTTAGCGAGCAGGCTGCGACGCTGAACACGCACACGCGCTACCTGCACGACAACGTGGTCGACTATGCCGAGCAGCTGCTGGGCAGGTTCCCGGACGACATCGGCCACGTGATGTTCACCTGCACCGGCAGCGAAGCGAACGACCTGGCACTGCGCATCGCGCGTCACTACACCGGCGGCACCGGCGTGATCGTGACCAATCTCGCCTACCACGGTGGCACCATCGCGATCGCCGAGATCTCGCCGTCGCTGGGCAGCCAGGTGAAGCTGGGCGAGCATGTGCGCAGCGTGCCGGCGCCGGACGCTTATCGGGGTAGTCCCGAGACCCTGGCGACCGATTTCGCCGCGCATGTGCAGGCGGCGCTGGACGACATGCACGCCCACGGCATCCGGCCGGCCGCGATGTTCTGCGACACCCTGTTCTCCAGCGACGGTGTATTCAGCGACCCGGCCGGTTTTCTCGCGCCGGCCGTCGAGGTGTTCCGAGCCGCCGGCGGCCTGTTTGTCGCCGACGAGGTGCAGGCCGGGTTCGCACGCACCGGCGAGAAGTTCTGGGGTTTCCAGCGGCACGGGCTGGTACCGGACATGGTCAGCATGGGCAAGCCGATGGGAAACGGCCACCCGCTGGCCGGCATCGCGCTGCGACCGGCGCTGGTCGAGTCCTTCGGCGCCGCGTCACGCTACTTCAACACCTTCGGCGGCAATCCGGTATCGACGGCCGTCGGCAAAGCCGTGTTGAACGTGATCGAAGACGAGGACCTGCAGGAAAACGCACGAATTGTCGGTGACTATATGCGCGACGGGCTGCGTGCGCTGGCAGACGAGCATGCGCTGATCGGGGATATTCGCGGTGCAGGGCTTTTCACCGGTGTAGAGCTGGTGCGAGACCGTGAGACGCAAGACCCGGCCACCGACGCGACCGCGCGGATCGTCGAGGCCATGCGCCGCCGCCGCGTGCTGATCAGTTTCAGCGGGCCGCAGGCCAATTGTCTGAAAATCCGTCCGCCGCTGGTGTTTTCACACGCGGACGCAGACCGCTTTCTCACAGAATTCGCCGGCGCGTTGTCGGAATGCGATAGACTGGAAACGCGCTCGCAACAAGGACATCCGGCGTGAATGTTCAAACTAACAAGCGAGATTTCAGGGAGACCAAAATGACCGAATGGACGAGCCTCCGTTGCGGCGTGCTGGCTGCGCTTTGCTTTTTCTGGGCCGGCGCGGCGATGGCCCAGGATAAACCCAACATACTGATTATCTGGGGCGATGACATCGGCCAGTTCAACGTCAGCGCCTACAACATGGGCATGATGGGCTACAAGACGCCGAACATCGACAGTATCGCCAGAGACGGCATCCTGTTTACGGATTCCTACGGGCAGAACAGTTGCACGGCCGGCCGCGCGGCATTCATTACGGGCCAGAGCCCGTTTCGCACCGGACTGCTGAAAGTTGGTTTGCCGGGCGCGAAGGAAGGCCTGAGTGAAAAAGATCCGACGCTGGGTGGTCTGCTCAAGGACGAAGGGTATATGACCGGGCAGTTCGGTAAGAACCACCTGGGTGACCTCGACACACATCTGCCGACCAACCATGGTTTTGACGAGTTCTTCGGCAACCTGTATCACCTCAACGCCGAGGAAGAGCCGGAGAACGCGGACTACCCGAAAGATCCGGAGTTCAAGAAGCGTTTCGGCCCGCGTGGCGTGATCAGCTCGACAGCCGGCGGCGAGATTGTCGACACTGGTCCGTTAACCAGGAAACGCATGGAAACCATCGACGAAGAAG
>CBFCXA010000321.1:0-2842 GCA_965601985.1 uncultured Chromatiales bacterium
CTGAGCGCCTTCGAGAACGTGGAACTGCCGATGGTGCTGGGCGGCGATCAGCCAGTCGGGCAAGGAGATCGTGCAGCTGATGGAAGACCTCAACGGGCAGGGCCTGACGCTGCTGGTCGTGACCCACGACCGCGCGGTCGGCGAGCGCGCCGGCCGCCAGCTCAAGTTCCGCGACGGGCGCTTGGACCGGGACAGTGCGCGCAAATGAGATATCTCGATACCAACCGCATGGCCGCGACCGCGTTGCTGCGCTATCCCGGGCGTACTTTCATGATGCTGGTCGCGACCGCGATCGGTGTCGCCGCGGTGCTGGTGCTGACCTCGCTGGGTGAGGCCGCGCGTGCCTTCGTCACCGAAGAGTTCCGCGCGCTCGGTACGAACATGATCATCGTGCTGCCCGGTCGCTCGGAGACGAGCGGCGCGGCGCCGGGCATGATGCTGGCCGAGACACCGCGCGATCTCACGCTGGACGATGCCCGCGCGACCCTGCGCAGCCCGTATGTGCAGATGGCCGCACCGGTAGTGGTGGGCGCGGCCTCGGTGAACCGCGGTTCGCTGGAGCGCGAGATCTCGGTACTCGGCACTACCGCGGACTTCCGGGTAATCAGGGGCTGGGATATGGCGCTGGGCGAGTTCATGCCGGGCGTCGGCATGGAGCGCGCCGCCCCTGTCTGCGTGGTCGGGAGCGACGTACGCAAGGAGCTGTTCGGCAACGACCTGCCCGTGGGCCAGTGGCTGCGCGTCGGCGACCGGCGCTGCCGGGTGACCGGCGTGCTCGCGCCGCAGGGCCACTCGGTCGGCATCGACGTCGACGAGGTGGTGATCATTCCGGTGGTCAGCGCGCAGGCGATGTTCGATTCGCCCGGCCTGTTCCGGGTCCTGATCCAGGCGCGCAGCCGCGACGCGATGGAACCGGCCAAGCGCGATATCGCGCGGATCATCCGCGAGCGCCATTACGGCGAGGAAGACGTGACCGTGATTACCCAGGACGCGGTGCTGGAGACCTTCGACGGCATCTTCGGGAATCTCACCAAGGCGCTGGCCGCTATCGCATCGATCAGCCTGGTAGTGGCCGGCGTGCTGATAATGAACGTGATGCTGGTGTCGGTCAGCCAGCGCACCTCGGAGATCGGCCTTTTGAAAGCGCTGGGCGCGACGCGTCGGCAGATCATTGGCCTGTTCGTGACCGAGGCCCTGTTCCTGGCCGGCATGGGCGGGCTGGTCGGCATTAGCTTCGGCTATGGCGCGATCAGCATCATGCTCGGCCTGTACCCGGACCTGGAGTTCGCGCCGCCGCTGTGGGCTGTGGCCGGTGCGCTGGCTACCGCGCTGGCGTCGGGTCTGTTCTTCGGCATTCTGCCGGCGCGCCGGGCCGCCGATCTCGACCCGATCGCGGCTCTGACCGGGCGCTGACGTGGAAGCCCGCGACCTGTTCCGTTACACGGCCTCGTCGGCCGCGTCGCACCGGCTGCGCAGCGGGCTGACTTCGCTCGGCATTGCGATAGGCGTGACCGCGGTGGTTTTGCTGACGTCCATCGGCACCGGCCTGCGCGAGTACATGCTGTCCGAGTTCACCCAGTTCGGCACCAACATCGTCTCTATTAATCCCGGGGTGACCTCGACCTTTGGCGCGCCGACCGGCGTGATCAATTCGCAGCGGCCGTTGACACTGGAAGATGCACAAGCGCTGAAACGCGTGCCTTATGTGGTCGACACTATGGCCTCGGTTCAGGGCAACGCGTCGGTCGAGGCCAATGGCCGCGAGCGGCGCGTGACCGTGAACGGCGTCGGCCCGGAAATGCCCCAGGTGTTCCAGTTCAAAGTGGCGCTGGGCGAGTTCCTGCCGCCGGACGATCCGCGCGCGCCGCGCGCGCTGGCGGTGCTGGGATCGAAGCTGCGCGACGAGCTCTACGGCGATAAAAACCCGCTGGGCGACCGCATTCGCGTCGGCGGCGATCGCTACCGGGTCATCGGCGTGATGGAGGCCAAGGGCACGGTGCTGGGCCTGGATCTCGACGACCAGGTCTACATCCCGGCGGCTCGCGGGCTGTCGCTGTTCAATCGCGAGGGCCTGTTCGAGATCGACGTGCTGTATTCGGATGCGGGCGCGGCCGATGAGGTGGTGTCTGGTATCAAGCGCATGCTGATCGCGCGCCACGGCGGCGAGGATTTCACCATCGCGACCCAGCAGCAGATGCTCGACGTGCTCGGTTCGGTGCTCGACGTCGTGACCTTCGCCGTGGGCGCGCTGGGCAGTATTTCGCTGCTGGTCGGCGGGGTCGGCATCTTCACCATCATGACTATTTCCGTGCGCGAGCGGACTTTCGAGATCGGGCTGCTGCGCGCGGTCGGCGCGAAGCGCGAGCAGGTGCGCAACCTGTTCGTGGGCGAGTCGATTCTGCTGGCCGGCATCGGCGGGCTGGCCGGCCTCGCGCTCGGTTTCGCGATTGTCGAGGGCGTGACGCTGGTTGTGCCCGGCATGCCGCTGGCCTACTCGCTGGCGTATGCCGGGGCCGCGCAGTTGCTGTCGCTGGTGATCGGGCTGATCGCGGGCGTGGTGCCGGCGCAGCGGGCTGCGGCGCTCGACCCGGTGCGCGCGCTGCGCGCGGAGTAGCTGCGGCCGTGACTGACGCTGGTAACGGGCTCGAACGCGTGACCTGGCTGCCTCTGGACGAGTCGGCCGAATACCTTAGCGAAGAGCGTTGCCATATTCTCGAGCTGTCCAATCGAGCGGATGACCCGGCGGTGTCGATCGCACGCGCACGAGTCGCGCCGGGCGTGACTACGCGGCCGCACAGCCTGGACGGAACCGAAGAGCGCTACCTGGTCATGTCCGGCGAGG
>CBFCXA010000322.1:0-2824 GCA_965601985.1 uncultured Chromatiales bacterium
GGACCAGGCAGACCGCTTTCTGAGCTACGTTCGCGAGAACGGAGATCTGGCCCGGATCATGGACCGGTACTACGGCCATACCAGCCGCTTCAACTACGTCGGCACACGGCGCTTCATCCGCGACTACCGCAACAAGTACCCGGACTACCGCGCCTATTTCGAGCAGGCGGCCGAAGGCATAGGCATGGACTGGCGACTGCTGGCTGCGATCGGCTACCAGGAGTCGCGCTGGGACCCCGAAGCAGTGTCGCCCACCGGCGTGCGTGGCATCATGATGCTGACCGAGAACACCGCCGACTACATCGGCGTGGACGACCGCATCGATCCCCAACAGAGCATTTTCGGCGGAGCGGACTACCTGGCGCGCATGAAGCGCCGCTTCCCGGCAGCAATCCGCGAGCCGGACCGGACCTGGTTCGCGCTGTCTGCCTACAACATCGGCTACGAGCACGTGCAGGATGCGCGGGAACTCACCCAGCAGCTCGGCGGCGACCCGGACCTTTGGGTGCAGGTACGCGAGAATTTTTCCAAGCTCGGCCAGCGCCGCTGGTATCAGCAGACCAGGCACGGCTATGCGCCCGGCTGGGAGCCGGTGATGTACGTCGAGAACGTGCGCAACTACTACGACATCCTCGTCTGGCTCACGCGCGAGCCTTTCGAAGAACAGCCGGACGATGAAGAAGACGCGCCGACCACACTGGCGCTGAACCGGCTGCCGGCGCCAGGCTAGACACGGCGCGCGCGAAAAAAGCCCTGCAGCAGCTCGCGACTCTCGTCGGCCAGCACGCCGGCGCGGACCTCCATGCGGTGATTCAGCGCCTCGCTGCGCACCAGGTCGAATACGCTGCCGGCCGCCCCCGCGCGCGGATCTGCAGCCCCGTAAACCAGCCGCGATACGCGCGCATGCACCAGCGCGCCGGCGCACATCGGGCAGGGCTCCAAGGTAACGTACAGCGTGGTATCGGGTAGACGGTAGTTGCCTGCCGCGGCAGCCGCTTCACGCAGCGCGAGAATCTCGGCATGCGCGGTGGGGTCGTTCGCCTCGATCGGGCGGTTTCTCGCGCGGCCGATGATTTCACCGTCGCGCACCAGCACGGCACCGACAGGTACTTCGCCGGCGGCTTCGGCAGCACGGGCCCGATCGAGGGCCGCGCGCATGAAGTCCAGATCGTCTGCGGCAGTCTCCGCGACCACGCGGCCGCTACTCCCACTCAATTGTGGCTGGCGGCTTGCCGGAAATGTCGTAGACCACGCGCGAGATGCCCTGGACCTCGTTGATGATCCGCCGCGATACGTGGTCGAGGAATTCATAGGGCAGTTGCGCCCAGCGTGCCGTCATGAAGTCGACTGTCTCCACCGCGCGCAGCGCGACCACGTAGTCGTAACGCCGGCCGTCACCCATCACGCCGACCGAGCGTACCGGCAGGAACACCGCGAAAGCCTGGCTGGTCTTGTCATAGAGGTCCGCCATGCGCAGCTCGTCGATGAAGATCCCGTCCGCCAGTCGCAGCAGGTCCGCGTACTCCTTGCGCACCTCGCCGAGAATCCGCACGCCCAGGCCGGGTCCGGGGAACGGGTGCCGGTGCACCATCTCATCCGGCAGACCCAGCTCCAGGCCGATACGCCGGACCTCGTCCTTGAACAGGTCGCGCAGCGGCTCGATCAGCTTGAGCTTCATGTGCTCGGGCAGGCCACCCACATTGTGATGCGATTTGATCACATGGGCTTTGCCGGTCGACGCGCCGGCCGACTCGATCACGTCCGGATAAATCGTGCCCTGCGCCAGCCAGCGGATGTCCTCGAGCTTGTCGCCTTCTTCCTCGAATACCTCGACGAACAGCCGGCCGATGATCTTGCGCTTCTCTTCCGGGTCGGTAACGCCGTGCAGTGCTTCAAGGAAACGCTGTTCGGCATTGACCCGGATCACGTTCACGCCGAGGTTCTGCGCAAACACCTCCATGACCTTGTCGCCCTCGTCCAGGCGCAGCAGGCCGTGATCCACGAATACGCAGACCAGCTGGTCGCCGAGGGCTTCGTGCAGCAGGGCCGCAACGACCGACGAATCGACTCCGCCCGACAAACCCAGCAGCACCTTGTCGCTGCCCACCTGTTCGCGGATCTGGCGAATGTCGCGCGCGACGATATTGCCCGGGTTCCAGCTGTCGGCGCAGCCGCAGATGCCGTGCACGAATCGTTCGACGATCGCCTGTCCCTGGTTGGTATGCGTGACTTCCGGGTGGAACTGCAGACCGTAGAAGTGCCGCTGCTCGTCCGCCATGCCGGCCAGCGGCGCACTGTCGGTACTCGCAATCGCGCTGAAGCCGTCCGGCAAGGCTTCAACGCGATCGCCGTGACTCATCCACACGTGCAGGGCCGGGCTGCCGTCGGCCAGGTGCGTATCCAGCAGGCCACCCAGCAGCGGGTTGTCGCAGGCCGGATTGACCATCGCGTAACCGAATTCGCGCTTGCCGGACGGCGCGACGCGGCCGCCGAGCTGCGCAGCCATGGTCTGCATGCCATAGCAGATGCCGAGCACCGGCACGGCGAGTTCGAAGACCACTTCCGGCGCGCGCGGCGGCGAGTCCACCACTACCGACTCCGGCCCGCCGGAAAGGATAATGCCGCGCGGCGCGAAGGCCTCGACGCGCTCGGCCGGCACGTCCCAGGGCAGGATCTCGCTGTATACGCCGGCTTCGCGCACGCGCCTGGCAATCAGCTGCGTGTATTGCGAGCCGAAGTCCAGTATCAGGATACGCTCGGCGGCCGCATCGTTACTCACTGCGGGCTGCGCGTTCGACTGGCTGCTGATAACACCCGCCTCAGA
>CBFCXA010000323.1:0-2773 GCA_965601985.1 uncultured Chromatiales bacterium
GCCGCCGATCGCCTTCAGCGCTGCCTCCAGCTGCGCCATGGCGAACAGGAACAGGCCGAGACCGGCCAGCATGCGCCAGAAATCGAAGTCGGCGTTCATCGTGTCAGCGAATCACTCATCTCATTCGTAATGACATTGACACAGTCATGGTCGCGGGGGAACGGCGGAAAACCCGTAGCCGGGTCAGCTTTGCGGTTGGTCGATTGTGAGTGCTGAGCCAGCGAGGCACGGCCTGGTCCGCCGGGGGACGCTGTAAATACGTCCCTGTACGCTCGGCGGCAGCTGGCGCTGTGGTCGGGCGCTTGCCGGGACCGTCGGCGCGCAGGGACGCGCGCCGCGAGCCTACAGGGATGTATTTACGGCGTGTCCCGGCAAGTGTCCGACCGCAGCGCCAAGTCCGACATCCGACGCGAAGTTCCCAGCAAACCCAGCTTCAAAAACGCGGCACCAGCGAGCCACTAGCCCCACGCCAGGCCTTGTACTCGTCCCCCGTCCCGTACTTCAGCTCCTGCTCCTTATCGACCCGGAACGCCTCCGCTACCATGAGAATCACAATGTAAGAAGGCGCGATCACTACCACCAGCGCGTCACCCAGCGTCGACACACTCCACAGGCCGGCAATGATCAGCCCGAGCTGCAACAGGATCTCACCGGCATAGTTCGGATGCCGCCAGCGACGGTACAGGCCGGTCGTGACCAGCTGCCCGGCGTCGTCACGCTTGGCCGCCTGCTTCTGCCAGTCGGCCAGGCCTTCGATCACGGTACCGGCGAACATGATCGCGGCGCCGACCAGTACGCCGGGTGATGGCGTGGACATGGCGCCGGCAAAAGCGGTCTGGCTGCCGGCGAACGCGATTGCCATGACCTGGAAGCACAGCAGCAGGCTGCACATCACCAGCAGCGAGATTTTCGCCGGTGCCGGCATCCCCGCGTCGGCCTGCTTTACCGCGTCGACACGCGGCGCATAGCTCGCACTGTGATCGCGTGACCAGATAAACGCGAACAGGCGCAGTCCGTACAGACACATGATGCCGCCGAGCAGCCAGGCGGCCGGCGATTGCAGCCAGAGGGCGATCAGCGCGCCGTTCAGCAGGGCACTCAGCGCATAGCTGTAGGTGAAGATGAACACGAAACGCACGAACACCAGCGAGCAGCACAGCGCCGCGACGCCGAGCATGGCCCAGTGCAGGCCGGTCCACGCGCCGGTCCAGGCGCGCCAGCCGAGCAGGATCAGCATCACCAGGGCAAAGCCCGAGAAAATGAACTGCAGGCGCCGATCCATGCCTACCAGCCCATGCCGTAGTAGTAGGACATGCGCTCGGCCGCACGGCGGATGTGCCGGTCGTAGCCGCGCATGTTGCGGAATTCTTCCGGCAGCACGATAGCGTCGTACATGGCTTCGCCCTGGAACTCACCGCTGTCCAGCGCTGCCTTGACCTCGCGCATCAGCGCTTCGAGATAGCGCCGCCGCTGGTTCAGCGCGTCGCGGCCGGCGACCGGGATACCGTGGTTACCGGTCATGCGTGCCCAGTCTTTCATCGCTTCAATCTCTTTCAGCGTGCGCAGGTACTCGCCGGGGTCGTAGTCCGGCATGTAACCGAGCCCGACGCTGTAGGGCGTGACCAGGTCGTTGACGAACAGCACGTCGCTGTCGTCCGCCTGCATTACCAGCAGGCAGTCGCCGTGATTCCGGCCGAAGTACATCAGCTTCAGTTTGCGGTCGCCCAGCGCCAGGGTCTCACCGCCCTCCACCGTTTCGTCCGGCATCACCAGCGCGTCGTTGGGCCGCGCCTGCCAGTGCTCGACGCAGTTGCGGTGACTGATGAAGATCGCACCCTCGTCCTTGAATAGCTGGCCGCCAAGCACGTGGTCCCAGTGCACATGGGAATAGACCACGTACCGGACCGGTGCATCGGTGATCTCGGCAATCGCCGCGCGCATCGCCGCCGTGTGCCCGTCGTTGGTCGGGTCGGTCACGATCACGCCCGCGTCGGTGATCAGCACGTAGCTGCGCTCACCGAAGCTGCCGAAGCTATACACGCCCGGCGAAAGCTCGGTCATGCTGCGGGCCATGATCTCTTCGTTGCTGAGATTCTCGTAGGGTGACTGGGCCTGGGCCAGCAATGGCAGGATGCCCGCCAGCAGGCCGATAACGATGTGCCTGTTCATCGCACTAGAATAACCCGATGCGCTATATCGAACCGCTGTTCCGGCCGCCGTCCGAGGCCCGCTCGCTGGTCCTGCAGGTAACCAACGGCTGCTCGTGGAATCGCTGCACGTTTTGCGAGATGTACACCGCGCCGCAGAAGCGCTTCAACCTTAAGCATCCGGACGAGATTGCCGGCGACCTCGCCGAAGTAGCAGCCGCTGGCTACCCGGTACGACGCGTGTTCCTGGCCGACGGCGATGCGATGACGCTTTCGGTGCGCCGGCTGCGCAACATTCTCATCGACATCCGCCGCTACCTGCCGGACGTGCAGCGCGTATCCAGCTACTGCCTGCCGCGCAACCTGCGTCACAAGTCGGCAGACGAACTGGCCGAGCTGCGCGAACTCGGCCTGACGCTGTACTACGTAGGCTGCGAATCGGGCGACGACCTGGTCCTCGACCGGGTCAGCAAGGGCGAGACTTTCGAGACTTCGCTGAGCGCCCTGGAAAAAATCCGTACGGCCGGCGCGAAGTCTTCCGTGATGATCCTCAACGGCATGGGCGGCAGGCACTACAGCGAGCAGCATGCGGTTAATTCCGCGCGCCTGATGAACGCTGCACAACC
>CBFCXA010000324.1:0-2759 GCA_965601985.1 uncultured Chromatiales bacterium
GTCTGGCAGGACATGGACGAGAGCAAGAACCTGAACGACGCCTACCTGCGGTTGTTCATGGAAATCGACAAGGTCATCGGCGAAACGATGAGCAGGGATCGTGCCGACAGCCATTCCCGGTTCGAACGAGGCTGGACGCCGCCGCCGAAAGGCTATGCTGATGTGGTGGCCGACGAGCAGGCCGCAGCCTCAGACCAGGCCTAGTCCGGCCCGGCCGTCGACTTAGCCGGAGCGCAGCACGGACAGAAAAGCATCGCCATAGCGCGCCAGCTTGGCTTCACCGACGCCGCTGATAGCCAGCAGCTCGTCCTCGCTTGTTGGTCGATGCTGCAGCATCGCTTTCAGCGTGCTGTCGTGAAAGATCACGTACGGTGGCACCGAATGCTCGGCCGCCAGTCGCTGGCGCGTATCACGAAGTGACTGCCACAACTTTATATCGGTGATAGCGATCTCGGTATCTGCAGAGACCTTGTTCCTGCTCCGCGGCAGCTTCTTCGGGTCCTCGCGCAAGCGCACCGATTCCTCACCGCGCAGCACAGCCCGGCTTTTCGGCGTCAGCATCAGCGCGCCGTAACGCTCCGCGTCAGCGCGCAAAAAACCCTGTACCACCATTTGCCGGATCACCGAGCGCCAGCTCTGTGCCGGTTTTGCCTCGCCGATGCCAAACACGCTCAGCTGCGAGTGCTCGTGCTGATGCACTTTATCGGTGTGCTTGCCGGTCAGCACGTCTACCAGATGAGCAGCGCCGAACATCTGCCCGGTGCGATAGGCGGCACTCAGCAACTTCTGCGCGTCTTCGGTGCCGTCCCGGGTAGCCGGTGGGTTCAGGCAGTTGTCGCAGTTGCCGCAGTCGGTATCCAGCTGCTCGCCGAAGTAGGCCAGTAACGGACGCCGCCGACACTCGGTGACTTCGCACCAGCCAAGCAGCGCATCGAGCTTCTGACGTTCGTGTCGCTTGAACACCTCGCCGGCGACCGATTCTTCGGCCATCTGCCGCAGCCGTACGACATCCTGCAGGCCATAGACCATCCAGGCATCCGCCGGCTCACCGTCGCGCCCGGCACGTCCGGTTTCCTGGTAATAGGCTTCCAGGCTCTTGGGCAGGTCCAGGTGCGCGACGAAGCGCACGTCCGGCTTGTCGATACCCATGCCGAACGCGATGGTTGCGACAATGATCAGTCCGTCTTCGTTAACGAAGCGCCGCTGATGCTCGGCGCGTTTCTCGGCCGGTAGTCCGGCGTGGTAAGGCAGGGCCGCGTAGCCCTGTCCGTTCAACCAGTCGGCGATGCTTTCGGTTTTTTTTCGTGACAGGCAGTAGACGATACCGGCGTTGCCGCGGTGCGCGGTGAGAAAGCGCCCGAGCTGCGCACGGGCATCGGTCTTCGGTTGTACCTGGTAGCGGATGTTGGGGCGGTCGAAACCGCTGACCAGCACGACCGGGTCGTCGAGCTCCAGCCTGTCTACGATCTCGTCACGGGTCAGGCCGGTCGCAGTAGCCGTCAGTGCCAGCCGGGGCACGCCGGGGAAGTCGTCTTTGAGTTCGTGCAGCGCCAGGTAGTCCTGGCGGAAATCGTGGCCCCACTGCGACACGCAGTGCGCTTCGTCGATCGCAATAAGTGAGATGGCCTGGTCCCGGAGCAGCTCGCGGGTTTTGTCCTGGAGCAGCCGTTCCGGCGCGATATACAGCAGCTTGAGCTCGCCACGCTTCAGATCGTCGATCACGCGTGCCTGTTCTTCCGGCAGCTGGGACGAATTGAGGAAGGCAGCCGGAATATCCAGCTCATTGAGCGCGCTGACCTGATCCTGCATCAGCGCGATCAGCGGCGATACGACCAGCGCTGTGCCGGTTCGCATCAGCGCAGGCAGCTGATAGCACAGGCTCTTGCCACCGCCGGTGGGCATCAGCACCAGCGCATCGCGGCCGGCCAGCGCCGCGTCGATCGCGGCCTGCTGTTCCCCGCGAAAGTCCTCGTAGCCGAAGATTCGCTGCAGGATGCCGAGAGCCGCGTCGTTCACCGCGGCAGCATAGCAAACACCCGCAGGGCAAGGCGCCTGGTGCTTCCCGGCAGACTGGCCGCGTTCGCGGCTTGCATAGCCTGGGGAGGTAGCCTGGCGCGGCCGGATTCGACAGACTTCGCGGCATGCCACAGGAGTTCTATCTGGTACTGGTCGGGCTGGTGGTCCTGCCCTGGGGAGGCTATCTCGTCTACCGCTGGTGGGCGGCTCGCCGGCGTATGCGCCTCAAGGCGCAGATTCTGCCCACGCAGGCCGAGTCGCTGCTGCGCCGGAACGTACCGCTCTACAAGCGCATGCCCGCTCAGTTGCAGGACGAGCTGCGCGGGTACGTCAATATATTTCTTGCCGAGAAAATTTTCGTCGGCTGCGACGGCCTGGAGGTCACCGATGAGATGCGCGTTACCGTAGCCGGCAATGCCTGTGTGCTGCTGCTGAAACGCGCGCCGGATCATTTCGATGGCTTCCGGTCGATCCTGCTTTACCCGACGACCTTTGCCGCCCCGCTGGTCGAGTACGACGGTGAAGTCGTGACCGAGCACTTCGATGCGCGCTCGGGCGAGAGCTGGGACGGCGGGCCGGTGATCCTTGCCTGGAGCGACGTGCTCGAGGGCATCCGTGACCCGCACGACGGGCACAATGTGGTGCTGCACGAGTTTGCGCACAAGCTCGACGAGGAAAACGGTGGGGTCGATGGTCTGCCGATCCTGCGCGAGGCGGACGATTACGAAGACTGGGCCCGCGTG
>CBFCXA010000325.1:0-2741 GCA_965601985.1 uncultured Chromatiales bacterium
GTACCTGGCCTCGCGAGCCAGGCCGCGCGGCTTGTCGATGTCGTAGCGGTTGTTGGTCAGTTCGACCTCGGCGCTCTGCAGGAGCATCTTGGCATTTGCCAGTGTCTCCGGCGCGTACTTCTTCGCCCCGGCTTGCTCGGCCTGCACGATCAATAGCTCCGTCTCGGCCAGGTACATGGTCTTGATCGCGGTCAGTTCGGCCTCGCGGTACAGGCTGGTTGCGCTGCTGGCCGCCCGGTCGGCATCGCGCGAGCGGCCGCGCTCGTTGTTCGAAATAGCCGACCGAAAAAGCGACTCAGCGCGCTTCCACTCGCGGGCGGAGTATTGCTCGGCTTCGACCCTGACCGAGTCGGCACGGGCCTTGATCAGGGTAGCCAGCTGCTTCTCGGCCAGTTCCGCGACCATCTCGGCCTGCTGAAAGGCCTTGATGGCCTTCTCCAGGTCATTCTGCACGCTGTCGATCGACCGGGCTTCGCTAAAGCGCTTCTCTGCGCTGCGAAAGTAGCGCGCACCCTTGGCATAGGCCGACGGCGCGAGCGTCGCCGCGTCGTGCTCATTGGCTGCCTGCCGGGTGGCGATAGCCGGGGCGAACAGCCGCTCTTTGACGCCCTGTGCGCCGACGGGACCTCCGGCGAGCAACAAGGCTGCCGCCAGAACCAGGGAAAAAGACGAGCGAAGCGAAACCATACCGACCTCCGTGCGAGTCGGAACAACACAATTGGTTGCATATTAAGAAGCGGTAGACAGGCGGGAACGGGCCTGGTTCACGTTTTGTAAAACGCCGTAAGGCCGTGCAACGCGACAGGCGGATTTCGTGAGCCGCCTCACTGTCTAGTAGCGCCGGTGAGCCCAGTGTTAACAGGTATTGCTGTGGGTCCGGAGACCGGCCATGAATTACTTTCGAATCATCGCAACGGTCGCGCTGGCCATCGCGTTATGGGGCTGCGGCGGCATGAGCGCCAGTGAGTGCGAACTCGCGGACTGGCGAGCCGTGGGCTACGAGGACGGCTCGCGTGGCCGACCGACCGACACCTTCGGCAGGCACCGCAAGGCCTGTGCGAAACACGAAGTCGCGGCGGACTTTGACGACTACCAGGACGGCAGGCAGGCCGGACTGCGCGAATACTGCAAGCCGGAGCGCGGCTACCAGGAAGGTGCCCGCGGCGCTCAGTACCACGGTGTATGCCCGGCGGATCTGGAACCCGACTTCTACGACGCCTTCGTCGAGGGCCAGATTCTCTACAACCTCGAATCAGCTGTTGCGAAGACCCGGCGTCAGCTCGACTCGAACAAGGCACGCATGAATTCGATCGAGAAACAGCTGGCCGAGAACACCTCGGATGCGATTCGCGGCCTGCCATCCGATCAGCTCGCCGAGCTGGTAGTGGAAACCAAGCAGCTGGCCGAGGAGCGCATTACGCTGGCGCAGGAAAACGAGCAGCTCGAGCAACAGCTGGCCCGCGAGCAGGAAGAACTGGCCGCGCACAAGAGCCAGCTGGTAACGCGGCGCTAGAACGCCGCGTTACCGACTGACGGTCGATCGGATCGGCCATGTTGCACGGGTGAATATGCACAAGCGGTTTTAACCCCGGACCGCACTCGAACTACTCGAGAGAACAGGCGACCGAAGCGCCGTCGGCATCCAGGCGAATCAGCGGGGCGCGCGGCGGCGCCTCGGCGACGGCCAGGGGCTCATCCGTGCCGGCAGGCATCAGCATCAGCCGCAGCTTGTCCTCGAGCCCCGGCCGATCGATCGACGGGTAGAGCGCCCGCAGCAAGGTGAACTCCAGGTCCCGGCTGCTGCGAAGCGCGGCCGTGAAACCGCGATCATAAGCCGCATGGACTGTGTCCGGCTGATCGTCCCGGGTTTTGACCGTACAGTTGTAGGACCGCGCACGGTATAGCCGGATGTGAGTCCGATCCTCGCGGCCGATGAACCGCACGCCGCGAATCTTGTTGATGTCGTAGACCCAGAGTTCCTCCGGCGTCAGCACCCATTCCGCGTCCGCGTAGAACTCCGCACCCGACGACGAGATGTAACTGCAGGTGCCGGGTCCGTATTTACGGCGATCTTCGGTCTTGCCCTCCAGCACCGCCATCAGCTGCTCGCCGTCGCGACGCCAGATGAAATCGCAGTTGATCGCGTCCGGGTCGCGCATCCGCACTTCACTCCAGAGCTCGGGATGATCCTGCAGGCCGCGGAAGCGCATCGCATCGGCCGGCGGCTGGCCGTTGATGACCACCACGCCGCGTGCCTCGTCGATCCAGGCCTTGTAGAGAATCTCGGTGCGCGGCAGCACCGGGCCATCGCGACCACCCAGGTTTATCTGGCCGTAGAACACGACCTCGCCGACCTGCGGCGCGTCAATTAGTGCAAAGCTGCGGTACCAGTGCTCGTGCTCGCCTTCCTCAGGCATGCTGACATTGCGTTCGTACCAGACCTGCGGATAGGAATCCCAGGCGCCGGGCAGCCAGGCCTTCAGGTCAGCGAGGATCGACTCGAGCTGCAGCCGGTCGAACGCGTACTCCGGGCCGGCGAGCGCCGGTGAATTGCAGAGCGAGGCGATACAGACTGCCTGGGCGGCCAGTGAGAGCTTGCGCATAGTGATTTCCCCTGCCGTGATGACCCAAAGGTAAGCATTCCTTGTGTCGCGTCAAATCCGGCCCGACGAGCAGCTCTCAGACTACGCCGCCCAGCTGGCCGGATCGACACCGTAGAACTTCTGCAGCTGAAGGTAGAG
>CBFCXA010000326.1:0-2735 GCA_965601985.1 uncultured Chromatiales bacterium
CGGTGCAGATGGGCCTGATCTACGTGAACCCGGAAGGCCCGAACGGCAACCCGGACCCGATCGCCGCCGCGACTGACATTCGTGAAACCTTCGCGCGCATGGCGATGAACGACGAGGAGACCGTCGCTCTGATTGCCGGTGGCCACACCTTCGGCAAAGCGCACGGTGCGGTATCCGCCGAATGCGTCGGCCCCGAGCCGGCCGCAGCCGAGATCGAAAAGCAGGGCTTCGGCTGGGAGAACAAGTGCGGCGAAGGCATGGCAGGCGACACCATCACCAGCGGCCTGGAGGGTGCCTGGACGGCTACGCCGACCGCGTGGTCCATGCAATACCTGGCCAACCTGTTCGCCTTCGACTGGGTGCAGACCAAGAGCCCGGCCGGCGCGACACAGTGGATCCCGGCCGGCGGCGCAGCGGGCAACCTGGTGCCGGATGCTTTCGACCCCGACAAGCGTCATGCGCCGATCATGCTGACCACCGACCTGTCGCTGAAAGAAGACCCGAGCTACCGGGAGATCTCGCAGCGCTTCCTGAACAACCCGAAAGAGTTCGAGGATGCGTTCGCCCGCGCCTGGTTCAAGCTCACGCACCGTGACATGGGTCCCCGCGCCCGCTACATCGGCGCGAGTGTACCGACCGAGGCGCTGCTGTGGCAGGATCCGATTCCGCAGATCAACTACAACCCGATCGACGATGCGGATGCTGCCGAACTGAAGGCGAGAATCCTCGACTCCGGGCTCAGCAATACACAACTGGTCAAGACTGCCTGGGCCTCGGCGGCCAGCTACCGCGACACGGATCGTCGCGGCGGTGCCAACGGTGCGCGCATTCGCCTTGCGCCGCAGAAAGACTGGGCGGTAAACGATCCGCAGGAACTGGCCGATGTGCTCGAGCGCCTGGCCAGCATTCGCAATGACTTCAACCGCCAGCTTTCCGGCAGCAAGAGCGTGTCGCTGGCCGACGTAATCGTGCTGGGTGGCGCGGCCGGAATCGAACGGGCTGCCGAGCAGGCCGGCCACCAGGTGCAGGTGTCTTTCGCCCCCGGCCGCGCGGACGCCAGCCAGGAACAGACCGACGTGACGTCGTTCTCGGTGCTCGAGCCGACGGCCGACGGCTTCCGTAACTACTACGGTGAGGGTGCCTACCTGTCCCCGGCAGACGCGCTGGTCGACCGGGCCGCAATGCTGAACCTGACGGTGCCGGAAATGACCGTGCTGATCGGAGGCCTGCGCGCGCTGGGCGCCAACGCCGGCGACACGGATCACGGCGTGTTCACCGACCGCCCGGGCACGCTGAGCAACGACTTCTTCGTCAACCTTCTCGACATGTCGACCGAGTGGACGAAGTCTGAGTCGGTCGAGGGCATCTACGAAGGCCGCGACCGCGCCACCGGCGAAGTCCGCTACACGGCGACCCCGGTCGACCTGGTGTTCGGTTCGCACGCGGAGCTGCGCGCGGTCGCCGAGGTCTACGCGGAGAACGGTGGCGACACCCGATTCGTCAACGATTTTGTCGACGCCTGGACCAAGGTGATGCGACTCGATCGCTTCGACCTGGAGCAGCCGCAGCGCAAGGGCACGATGGCCCAACGCTAAAACCAGCCGGTGAAGGCCACACAGCGGCGGCGCATCTTGCGCCGCCGCTTTTTTTGCGCCGACACTCAAGTCCCGGCAGACTCGCGGTGATCTCGAATTAAGGGGAGAAACGACGGATGCAGCAGTGGCAGATTGGCGACGTCACCATCACCCGGGTCATAGAAACCGAAGACAAGGCGATGACCGCGGACGTGATGCTGCCGGACGCGCAGCCGGACAAGGTGCTGCCGATCGGCTGGCTGCAGCCGCATTTCATCGACGAACAGGGCGGGCTGATCTCGAGCATCTTCTCGCTTCTGGTCGAAAGCCAGGGCAAACGGCTGGTAATCGATACCTGCCTGGGCAACGACAAGCCGCGCATGGTGCCGAGCTGGAACGAACGCCAGGGCGCATTCCTGGAAGAACTCGCACAAGCCGGCTTCCCGCGCGAGGCGGTGGACTACGTGGTCTGCACCCATCTGCACCCGGACCACGTCGGATGGAACACCATGCTGGTCGACGGCGACTGGGTGCCGACGTTCCCAAATGCCCGCTACCTGTTCAGCGCGGAGGACTGGGCCTGGCTGGACACCGCGCCGGTCACGCCGCTGGGGGATTTCTGCGGCGATTCGGTGCGCCCGGTCGTCGATGCGGGGCTGGCCGACCTGATCACCCCGGACCATCGCGTTACCGACGAGGTCTGGCTGCAGTCCACGGCCGGTCATTCGCCCGGGCACGTCAGCGTGAGAATCGAATCAGGCGGCGAACGCGCTGTGATTACCGGCGACCTGATGCACCACCCCTGCCAGATCGCGCGACCGAAGTGGTGCAGCCCGTTCGACTTCGACCAGCAGAAAGCGCTGGCCACCCGCAAGTGGTTCATCGACGACTGCAGCGATCAGCCGGTACTGGTAATCGGCTCGCACTTCGCCACGCCATCCGCCGGATACATCGTGGCCGACGGGGACTACTGGCGCCTGAAACTCTGAACACCTAGGGAGAAGTCCTTACCCGCGCAGCCGGACCGCCGGCGCATGGCGTGCTAGCGTTCCAGCAGTTGCCCGACAGCGGCCTGGAGACTGGCTATGGACCTCGACCTTATCCTGGAACCCGACATCACCCCGTCGCAGGTCGTCGACTTGGGCAAGCTGGCAGACGGCT
>CBFCXA010000327.1:0-2695 GCA_965601985.1 uncultured Chromatiales bacterium
CGCCGCGGTCGCGCGCATGCTGACGTCCGCGATGCCCTGGGTCACGGCGAAGGTCGCCGGACCCTGCACGATGCCGATGATGAACGGCAGGCTGAGGGACAGGTAGGCCACCGTCGAGCTGGCGGTAGTGAAGGTGACCGCGAAAATCGGCGTGGAAAAAAGGATCGCCAGCGCCGGCAGCCACAGGTACCAGCGCAGGTCCCGCCGTCCCAGTCGGTCAGCCAGCGCGCCGCCGGCAAGCATGCCCATAATCTGCGAAATGCTCAGCACCAGGGCCAGCATCAGCGCGACCTCGCCGATGCCGAGCGCGAACGAGCGCGTGAAAAACGACGGCAGCCACTGCACCACCCCCAGCCACAGCACGGTGTAAAGGCCGTTGGCCAGTGCCAGCTGACGAAAGCTCGGCATGCCGAGCAGGGCCCGGAAGGTCTGCGACAGTGAGATCTGCGCGGGCGGTTCGGTCAATCCGTCGAGTGCCCCACGTGACGGGTCCGGCAGGCGCCGGAGCGCCGCCACGGCCAGCAACATACCCGGAAGGGCGACCACGAACAGCGCGGTCCGCCAGCTGTACTGCTCGACCAGCCAGCCACCAAGCGCGAAACCAACCAGGATGCCAACCGGCGCGCCCAGCGCGAATACCGACAGCGCTCGACCGCGCTCGCGCGCCGGGAACAGGTCGGCGATCAGCGAATGCGACGGCGGGCTGGCACCGGCCTCGCCTGCGCCGACCAGCACCCGCGCGATGAGCAGCTGTAAAAAGTTCTGCGCGAGACCGCAGGCTGCCGTCATCAGGCTCCAGAACGCCAGTGCGGCCGCGATGATCCTGCGGCGGCTGTAGCGATCTGCCAGGCGGGCAATCGGGATACCCAGCGTCGCGTAGAACAGCGTGAAGGCCAGGCCGGTAATCCAGCCGAGCTGTGTATCGGTGAGGTCCAGGTCCGCCTTGATGGCCGGCAGCAGCACGGCCAGCATGTAGCGGTCCATGTAGTTGAAGAACGAAACCAGGAACAGCAGCCCCAGCGCGCCGATGCGTAGACGTCGCGCAAGTCCGGCATCGGACAGGTCTTCCGCAGGGACTGCGCGCTGGGTCATTTGGACTGCCGGTCGATAAGCGTCGGTCAGCTTAACCGCTCCGGCGTATGGCCTGCATGCGCAGAGCGTTGCGACTCAGGAGCCGAAGTTCAGTTTCAGGCGCCCGCGCAGCGGCTCATACAGGCCCTGTGCCGTGAGCCGGTATCGGACCGCCACTTTGCGACCACGCATGCCGGGACCGACGGCAATGCGCAGCGCGGTCTCGAATGCCTGCACCGTCTCGCCCGGGACCAGTCGCCCCAGCCTGGCCTGTATCGACGCTGCCCGCTCATGCAGGCGCACTTCCGGATAGCCCAGCAACCGCTGCTCGACGTGCGAAGTCGGCGCGTCCGGTTCACGGTACAAACGATCGCAGACCAGGAACTCTCGCAGGTGCGGCAACGTCAGTTCCAGCACCGCGTCTTCCAGTGGTTTGGCTGTTACATTGCGCAGCGAGCAGTTGAACTTCACTGCGCGCAGCTCGCGAAAGTAGTGCTCGTCCTGATCACGAAACTCGTCAGTCGACGCGTTGTACTGTTCAACCAGCGTTTCGACACCTCGCGTGACGTAGGGCTCGTCGACGCCGAATATGCGGGCATGCGCGAGCCGCGCCATCGCAGTGTCTTCGTCGCAGTCGAGCTGCGCAACGGTCCTCTTCGCATCGATCGCCAGCTGCAGCTTGCGCTGCTCGTGCCGCGACGGCGGTTCGCTGGTGTCGGGCACCGCCAGGCTCCAAAGCTGGCAGTCAGGATCATCGCCAATACCGATCTGCACCGGGACGACCTGTTCGCGGCGCTGGTACATGCGGTCCAGGTCGGCTCGACGCGCCGGTCGCAGGCCTGCTTCGTCACGCACCCAGCAGGCGCCGGTACGCAATTCCGCCGCGATCGCATTGCTCAGCACGTACGGCGGATTCCGGCAGCCGTCGACTTCCAGTGCGGCAATCCGCCGGCCCTCGATTTCGACGATGACTGCGTTGATCTGCAGCGCCGGCTCGATCATGCCGGGCAGCTCCCGGGCAAGCAGCATGACGGCCTGTATCTGCTCCGGTTCGAGGCCATGCACGCGTGCTCCGGTCACGCCCTGCTCCACACCGAACACGATGCGACGCGTGCCCTCGAAATCGAGATTGGCCAGCGCCAGCAATTGCTGCGTGACCGCTACCTGATCCGCGGTTAAAGGGGCCTCGGGCCACAGCACGAGGCCGCGGCGTTCGCCAGAGTCTTCGAGCAGCTTTTGCAGCAAGGGGTTCTGATCGCAGTGGCCGGAATCTCAGCGATGCTAGCCCACAAGCGCCTGAATCGCCGGAATTTATGTCACAGCTCGGCGCATGAAAGTGCAGTGGGGTCGGACCAACACAACCCTCTGAATCGCTTGCCTATTCGCTACAGATTCCCGCCATCTTCGCCCTTAAAAGTAGCTTTTCGACCCCGAAAACGGGCCTGTAAGACGCAGCCGGCTCCCTGAGCCAATACCGATCTTCCTTCGAGCAAGTAAGTTGGCAGCCGCGGCATTGCGATAAGCCTTAGCGTGGTGTTTTCGAGGCAGAAAACACCACGCTAAGCCCGATATGGGCCGTTGGAAGAACAAGGAATCCAGCTATTTCATTTAGTTAGCTTGGTCC
>CBFCXA010000328.1:0-2672 GCA_965601985.1 uncultured Chromatiales bacterium
TGTAGGTCTGGTCGTAGGCATCCAGCAGATCCGGCGCAGCGACGGCCATCAGACCGTGATGCGGCAGCAGGTAGCCGCGTTTGGCGCGGATCGCGCGCAGTCGTTCGCTCAGGTCTTTGGGATCGTCGCTCGCCATGCGGTTTCGCTGCTGCTCGTCGGGGAGGCCGGGGCCTATTGTTATATCCTTGGAGCTGGCCGGCAAAACAACACTCGCAACGAGCCGGCAGGGAGACAGGCTTGGAAGATTCGCTGCAGGCGCGCGTGCTGGCAGGGCAGGTCGCGCTGGTCACCGGCGGCGCACGCGGCATCGGGGCGGCCACCGCCAGCAGCCTGGCTGCGGCCGGCGCCCGGGTGATAGTGGCGGATCTGCTCGACGCCGCGCCGGCTGCGGCCGAGATCAATGAGGCAGGCGGCACCGCCGAGGCCTGCACGCTCGACATCCGCGATCGCGCTGCCTGTGCCGAACTCACTGAAGACCTGTGGCGCCGCCACGGCCGGCTCGACATCCTGGTCTGCAATGCAGGCGTTTGTCCGCGCGGCAGCGTCGCGGGTGACTGGGAGCAATGGCAGTGGGTGCTCGACGTGAACCTGACTGGCACCCAGAACTGTGTGGCCGCGGCCTGGGACGGCATGGTCGAGCAGGGCAGCGGCGTGATGGTGCTGGTCAGCTCGATGGCCTACTACCAGGGCGGCGTGATGGTCGGTACGGAGTACTCGGCCTCCAAGGCCGCAATAGTCGGCCTGACCCGACACCTGGCGCGCAACGGCGGGCCACATGGCATCCGCGTAAACTGCGTGGCACCGGGCATGATCGTCACTGACATGCTCGACGACTTCGATACGCCCGACCCGCAGACCATCCCGCTGCGGCGCCTGGGCAAGGCGGAAGACTGCGCCGGCCCGATCCGCTTTCTGTGCGGGCCGGAGTCTGCTTATATGACCGGCACGGTGCTGAACGTGACCGGCGGGATGATTCTGTCGGCCTGACGGCGATGCCTGCAGAAGCAGGCGAGGGGACAAGCATGACTGCAGAGACTGCCGAGGGCCGGCCATACGGTCCGCGTCGCCTGAACCTGCGCATTGCGCCCGGCGTATCCGGGCTGAACATGTTTACCTTGCTGTTCGGCTCCTTTTTCGGCATCGCGATGATGGGCTTCATCAACGCTAGCCAGCCCTACCTGTTCACCGAAGTGCTGAACGTGCCGACCGACGAGCAAGGCCCGCTGGCCGGCAACCTGACCTTCGTCTCCGAAATTGTGGTGATTTGCTGCATCGGGCTGATCGGCGCGATGTCCGATAAGCTGGGGCGCAAGCCGCTCTGGGCCGGCGCCTTCGTAGTAATCGCCCTCGGTTACTTCATGTACCCGCTGGCGCAGAGCGTCGAACAGCTCACGATGTTCCGCCTGATTTTTGCCCTCGGCCTGGCGATGAATACCGCGATGCTGCCGTCTGTGGTCAACGACTACGCGGTCGAGAAGTCGCGCGGGCGGATGATCTCGGTCTGCTTCATGCTCAACGGCCTCGGCTTCATCCTGTTGCTCACGCCTTTGCGCCTGCTGCTGCCCGTGTTCGAGGGCCTGGCCGACGGAGATCCGGTGCAGGCGGCACGCTGGTGGCTGTGGACGCCGGCCGGCATCTGCCTGCTGGTATCCAGCGTACTGATGACCGGACTCAAGCGCGGCGCGCCGGCGCAGCTGGAGAAGCGCGAACCAATACTCGCGACGCTGAAAATCGGCATTCGCGCGGCGAAGCGTCTGCGTGTCGCGCTGGCCTATCTCGCCGCCGTGGTCGCGCGCGGCGACATGTCGGTGCTGAGTACGTTTTTCGTACTGTGGCTGACGCAGCAGGCGATTGCCGGTGGACTGCCGACCACCGAGGCGAGCAGCTACGCGCTGAAGTTCTACATCCTGATCCAGGTTTTCGCACTGCTGTGGCTGCCGTTCATGGGCCTGATCCTGGACCGCATCGACCGCGCGCTCGGCGTCGCTTTTGCGATGCTGCTGGCCGGCGGCGGGTATTTCTCGCTGTACCTGATCGATGATCCGCTCGGGCCGCAGATGTGGATCGCGGCGGTGCTGGTCGGCATGGGCGAGATGTCCGCGAACCTCGCGTCACTGACCCTGATCGGCTCCGAGTCGCCGGAAAAGGGCCGCGGTGCGGTAATCGGCATGTTCAGCCTGTGCGGTGCGCTCGGCATCCTCGCGATTGCCAAGTTCGGCGGCATGCTGTCGGGCGTCTACGGCACTATCGCGCCGTTCGTGCTGATTGCGATTGCCAACACGGCGGTCCTGTTCTGCGCGCTGCTGGTGTATTCGGCCACCCGTCGCGAAGCGGCGGCGCAGGCCGCTGCAGCCGCAGCACCGCCGGTCGCCTAGTCCTTCAAGGGTAGTTTCTTGTCGAGCTCGTAGAGCTTGAGCGTCAGGCACTTGGCCGAGCCGCCGGCCTTCATGAATTCGTCCAGTGGGGTTTCTTGAGCGCGGAACCCGGCCGCTTCCAGTTCACCACGTAACGACGCGGACACCGAATGCAGGAAAATCTCGTCGTCGAGGTTCACCGCGTTGCAGGCGAACTGTGCGGCGTCGACTTCGCTTACCAGGATGCGCCTCTGTTCCGGCACGCGGGCCTCGATCGCGCCAAGCGACGGCGCATCGAATGCACCCGGGTAGTACATC
>CBFCXA010000329.1:0-2671 GCA_965601985.1 uncultured Chromatiales bacterium
ACCGGCCGGCGGCTGACCGGGTGTTTTTCGGCGCCTGGGTCACGGTGGAGGACGAGGACGGTGAACTCGTCGAGTACCGCATCGTCGGGCCGGATGAAGCGGCGCCTGGTGAGCAGGCCATCAGCATGGATTCACCGCTGGCCCGGGCGCTGATGAAAAAGACTGTCGACGACGAGGTGACGATCAGCATCGAGGGCCGCGGCCGCGAATTCGTCGTCACCGGCATCCGCTACGAGTAAACATGGCTGTATACTTCTTGTCATGTCGAGTGTCGTCAGACAGCCACGGCGCGGTGAACCGATCCAGAGCGCCAAGGTCCTGGAGCGGCGCAGCCGGATCTACGCCGATCTGCTCGCGGCCAGCGCGAGCCTGTTCGCCGAGCGCGGCATGGAGGCAGTCAGCGTCGAGGACATCATCGCCGAGGTCGGCATTTCGCGACGCACCTTCTACGGCTTCTTCGCCAACAAGTACGCGATCATCGGTGACCTGCTCGACCCGATCTTCAATGCTGGCATCGCCCGGCTGAACATCCTGCTGGCCGGCAATCCCCGGGACATCCTGCCCGGCGTGGTCGACTTCTATTTCGAGCAGTGGTGCACGAATCGCGCAGCGCTGGAACTGATCAATTCCCTGGAGCCGCCGGCCTTTGCCTACATCGAGAGCGGACACCGCGGCTTCGGCGGCTCGTTGCGCAAAGCGCTTGCGGTCTGCGAGGCGGCCGGCTTCCTGCGCAACGGCAGCGCCGAGTACAGCTTCCGCCTGATCAGCCGCACGGCGATTCCGCTGCTCAAGGTGTATCGCGATCATCCCGACGCCGAGCGCCTGTATCGCGACGCGATGCTCAGCCTGCTGGCGAGTTCTTCGTGAACGAGCCTGAAAGCGCGGCAGGCCGCCCGCCGCAGGGCTGGCTGGAAACGCTGCTGGCGAACAGCCGGCCTCAGCCGGCAATTCCGGCAGTGCTGGTGCTGCTGCTGTCGGTGATGATCCCGGTCATGTCGCTGGAGCCGGCTGCGGTGCCCGACCATGCGAACGCATCGCCGGTCTGGCTGCTGCTGCCGGTTGCGCTGCTCGCTTCCTGCGGGCTGGCGATCGCGGCCGGCTTCTGCAGCGTCTTTCCGCAGGTCATCTGGATCGTGATTGCCGCCTGGGCGCTGAAATTCACCGCGGACGGCGGTCCGATGCCGGCCTACAACCGCTATGTGCTGATCGCCGGCATGCTGGCCTGCGCCGGCATGTTCGGCTACCAGGTCTATCGCGTGCGAACCGGGCGCTTCGTGCCGACGATCAAAGATCCGGAGCCGGAGATGCCGCCGGATTGAGCGCCTGCCACAGATCGCGCACCGCGTCCGGCAGCGGCGCGTCGGGGCTGGCCTGGCAGAACTCGACGATGTGCCCGGTCAGCGAATCGAAGTCCCAGTCGGGCGCTGCGGCCGGCTGTGCGGCCAGCAGTTCGTCCATGGTCTTGCCGCTGCGAGCGTAGAAGAAACCCTCGGCCCAGGTCAGCACGGCCTGCTCCATGCCGGTCGGCCCGGCCGGGTACATGTGGTTGAACATCGCGCAGTCGATCGCGCCGAGGTCCGGCACGCCGGTCATGCCGGGACGCAGTGTCAGCGGTCCGGAAGCGAGCGCGAGAATTGGCACGATCAGCAGCATCAGGCAGGCACGGCGCATCACCATTCCCCGATCTCCGACGGTTTCTTCGGCGCCCGGTAAATCATCACCGACATTACGGTGAATGCGACCAGCAGCAACAACAGTTCCAGGGTGTACTCGCTCGGGTACAGCCAGATGTCGGTGAACAGGCCCCAGCCCGATGCGATCTCGACCGTGATCCACAGGATGTTTGCGGTCGGGATTGCGTAGCGCAGTGCGGTCGACGTGCGCCGGTACTTGACCAGGCGGCTGAAACAGAAGCCGCCCCAGGTGATCGACACGAATACAGTAGCGGCCTCGGCCAGGAACGCGGACTGCCCGAAGCCGACGAAGGCGGGATCGAACACCAGCAGGTTCCAGGCATACATGAACCAGGTGACGTAGAAGGTCTCCATGAAGGTGATCAGCGCGTAGTTGCGGTCGCGTGCGGTCTTGGTCCGTTCGCCCAGGCCCTCGCGCAGACGCAGCTTGTCCTGGATCCACACGAACATGTTGCAGCGTGTGTCCTTGTCGAAAATGTAATAGGCGAGCATCGTGAACAGCACGCCAATGGTCGCGGCCATGATCAGGTACTCGGGCTCGGTCGTGACTTCACCGTTCTCGATGCGCGGCATCATCCCGAAGTTCTTGCGGCCGTAGTACATGTAGAAGAACTCGACCCAGGCCATCCAGATCACCAGGCCGGCGCCAAAGCCGATCCAGGTCGCGAAGTTCTCGTTGCGCGATTTCACGCCATACCAGAGCATGACGATGCCGGCGAAGCCGATCGCGATGGAGGCAATGTAGGTGTTGTCGCGACCCAGTGACTCTTCGATCGCGCGCATGGCCGCGTGGCCCAGGCCGATCGCGAACAGCATGATCAGCGTGGTCACCAGGCCCACGAACGGCGGGCGCCACAGGCGCGACTGCCGCGGCTGCGACAGTCGGTCACCCTCTCCGGCGGGTGTCGCCATGATTCTTACCTCTCCCCTGATCCGAAGAAAAGTATACGCTTATGTTTCTTTTTCTGGAAGCGAGT
>CBFCXA010000330.1:0-2656 GCA_965601985.1 uncultured Chromatiales bacterium
GCGACGTATCGGCAGCCCCAGCGTCACGTTGACCGCCCGGCCGAAGCTCGCGTGTTTGAGTACTGTGAGGCCCTGGTCGTGATACATCGCCAGCACTGCATCGACCTGCTCGAGTTGCGGCGGCGTGAACGCGGTATCGGCGGGCAGCGGGCCGCGAATATCCATGCCATCTGCGCGCAGGGCATTGCATACCGGCTCGATTACATCGATTTCTTCGAGGCCGAGGTGGCCGGACTCGCCGGCATGCGGATTCAGGCCGAGTACCGCGATACGAGGCTTCTTCAGGCCGAACCATCGCTGCAGGTCGTTGTCGAGAATCCGCGCAACCCGGTTCAGCCTCTCGCGGGTGATGGCATCCGGCACGTCACGCAGGGCGAGATGCGTCGTGACCAGCGCAACGCGCAACTCGTCGGCAACCAGCAGCATCACCGGCATCGGCGCCGCACAGCGATCGGCCAGGTATTCGGTATGGCCTGAGAACGCGATGCCGGCGTCGTTGATCACGGCCTTGTGTACCGGCCCGGTAACCATGGCGTCGAACTCACCGGACAGGCAGCCGTCGCAGGCCCGGTCGATCCGGTCGAGCACGCTGCGCGAGTTGGCCGGGTCGAGACGGCCCGCATCAGCCGGCCGGGCCAGTGCGCTGTGCGCGACCAGCAGGCGTCCCGCCTCGCTGCGCGTTGCCGGAATGCCGGGATCGTAGTCCTGCAGCTCGACCGGGATGCCGAGGTGCTCTGCGCGCTCGGCCAGCAGCGTGGCGTCGGCACAGGCAACCAGTTCGGCAGGCCAGTCGCGACGCGTCAGCGCCAGCAGCAGTTCAGGACCGATTCCGGCGGGTTCCCCGGCGGTTACGGCGATGCGCGGAACGGCGTTTGTGTTCATCGGACTGGTCAGGCGCGCCGGCGGCGCAGCGCCGGTGGAGGCTCAGAGCCGGTACTCGACGAAGGCCTGGTCACGCAGCCGGCGCGCCCAGAGTTCGGTTTCTTCGCCAAGCTTGCTGCTACGAATGGAAGCGATCGCCTGCCGGCGTTTCACGTCGTCGGTGGTGTCCTGCGTGCGGCGGTCGAGCACTTCGAGGATGTGCCAGCCGAACTGCGTGCGGAACGGATCGCTGATTTCGCCGATCGGCATGCTCTCGGCGAGCTGCTGGAATTCCGGCGCGTAGACACGCGGACTGGACCAGCCCAGGTCGCCGCCCTCGATGGCGGAACCGGGATCTTCGGACAGCACCTTCGCGACCGCGCCGAAGTCATCGCCGGCCAGTATCTGCTCACGTACCTCGCTCAGCTTCTGGCGCGCCGCATCCTCGTCGAGAACTTCGTTGGTCGTAATCAGAATGTGGCGCACGCGCACCTGGTCTTCCATGATCGGATCGCCACCGCGCCGGTCGTCGAGGCGCACCAGGTGAAAGCCGCTGTTGCTGCGAATCGGATCCGAGACCTGCCCGATCTGCAGCCCCGGCACGACCTCGGCGAACACGGTCGGCAACTCCTCGCCCTTGCGCCAGCCCAGGCTGCCGCCATTCAGCGCCTGCTGCCCGTCGGAAAAACTCACGGCCAGCTCACTGAATGTTTCACCGGTAGCGATGCGCTGCCGCAGCTCGTCCACGCGTTGTTCGGCTCGCGCGATGTCGTTACTGGTGGCGGCAATCGGCACCGATATCAGGATCTGCGAGATCCTGAACTCCTGGTTGTAGTACTCGCGGCTGCTTTGCCGCTCCAGGTATTCGTCGAGTTCGCGCGGAGTGACGTTGATACGCGCGATCACGTCGCGCTGCCGCAGCTGGTCGATGGTGATCTGCTTGCGCAGATCGCCGCGGTAAGTGGCGTAGTCGATGCCTTCCGAGGCCAGCAGGCCGGGCAATTCGGCCAGCGACACGCCGTTGCGTTGCGCCACATCGGCCAGCGCCGCGTTGAGCGTCTCGTCAGAGATCAGGATGCCGATGCGCGATGCGCGCTGCAGCTGGATTTCCTGCACGACCAGTCGTTCGAGCACCTGCGGGATCAGCTGCGGTGCGGGCGGCACCGGTGTGCCCTGCGCCTGCAGGCGCTGCACGATATTGCGCAGTTCGGCGTCCAGTTCGCTCTTGAGCACCACGCCGTCGTTGACGATCGCGGCGATACCGTCGAGCAGCTGCCCGGTGCTGCTCAACTCGCGGGTCTGGGCCAGCGCGGTCTCGGTGCCGGCCAGCAGCAGGCAGGGTGCCAGGACAAGGCTTAGAAATGTGCGGCGAATCATCGGCATAGGCAGCGGCTTCACTGGAAGCCGAGGGTATCACGTCCGAGAAACTCCTCCGCCGCGGTACCCGGGTCGCTGAAACCCTTGAGCACGAACTGGAAAGAAAACGCAGTGTCACTCTCGCCGGTGCGTCGTGCCAGGTAGCGTCGCCACACGCCGCGCACGGCCCAGCAGCAGGTCTCGTACTCGATGCCGACGAATTCCTCCAGCGGGTCGCGCGTCTCCAGCGAGAAGTTGTAACGGCCGACGAAGTTCCAGTGCTCGGCGATAGGCCAGGCCAGCGCCAGGTCGACATTTTCCAGCGCGTCGCGCTGGAAGCGGTAGCTCGCGTTGATGATCCGCTTGTTGTCGCGGATATAGCGGATCCGCGCCTCGGTACGTACCGTCTCGCTGAGGTCGGAGTCGTACTGGAAGTTGA
>CBFCXA010000331.1:0-2655 GCA_965601985.1 uncultured Chromatiales bacterium
GTCGGGCCCGGTTCCGGCTACGCCTGAGCTTCCCGAGCCTTGCGACGGCGCTTGGACGCAACGAATGCGAGGCCCTGCGCATTGAGGTCGATATCCATTGCCAGCAGCTTCCAGGTGGCCGGATCGGCGCCCAGGTCGTCGCGCGCGTCGAGCAGGCCGGCGAAGTAGCTACGCAGCCGCGGCTCTATGTATTCGTGGAGCTGCCCGTCGGCCACGTCGGCGGCTTCCGCCTCCAGCATCACTCGCTCGGCGAAGTCCAGGTGACGAATCAGCTGATCCGCCGCCGCCGCGACCTCGGTGACCTCGCCGAAATGGGTCGGATAGACTCGCTCCGGCGACAGCCCGACGATGCGTCGAACGGCTTCGCGCGCCAGTTCGCCATCGAAGTCCGTGGGACTGGTGGATGGCACGGCGAAACAACCGGTGCCTTGCAGGGCAGGGTAGATGAGCCCGAACGCATCACCGGTGAACACGCTGCCGCTTGCGGCATCGGCAATGCAGAAGTGGTGGTTGGCATGGCCGCGCGTATGCAGGAACTCCAGCTCGCGCCGGCCTAGCGTGATTCGCTCGCCGTCCTCCATGATGCGAACCCGGTCGGCGGGCACGGGTTCGATGTCGCCAAACAGGCGATGGAATTCATCAGCGCCGTAGACCGACCTGGCGCTGTTGACGAGCTTTTCCGGATCTATCACGTGACGCGCGGCGCGCGGGTGCGCAAGCACGGTTGCCTGCGGGCAGGCCTGCGCGAGCGCGGAGGTGCCGCCGGCGTGGTCGAGGTGGACGTGGGTGATGATCAGGTAGCGGACCTGTTCCGCGGCGAGTCCGGAGTCGGCCAGTGCGGCCAGCAGGCGCGGCAGCGCGTAGGTCGTGTTGTTGTCGATGAAGGCGGCTTCGTCGCCGTCCGTAAGCAAGTAGGCGGCCGCAAACTCGGGCCGATCCAGGTAGTGACAATCGATCGTGGTGATGCTCATGCTGCGCCTGTGCGATGCCGCCCGCCGGTGGCCATTTGACTACAAGTCTCGGTTCACGAACCAGACTTCTTTACCGGAGCCTGCCAGACCGTCCGGGTTCGGGAAAGCGGGTCGGCTGTCACAGTTTGCTTGGTGATATGCGCGTCGGACGCGCTGTGGCTGAGTTAGCATCAGGACGTGGGGCCGGACAACCGCACAAGCAGACTGATCTTTGCAGCCGCGCTCGCGGTTGTCAGCGCGCCGTGGCTGGCGGGTAGCGGCGAAAGCAGCGCCACGCCGCTGCCAGGCCGCTGGTATACCGCCAGCCAGGTCGAGACCGGGCGCGAGCTGTTTCGCAGCCAGTGTGCCGGCTGCCACGGGCTGGAGGCCCAGGGAACCGCGGACTGGCGCCGGCGGGACGCCGACGGAAACCTGCCGCCCCCGCCACTGAACGGCTCGGCGCATGCCTGGCATCACTCACGGGAGCAACTGGTCGAGTACATCCTCGAGGGCGGCGTCCCGCTCGGCGGTACGATGCCGGGATTTGCGGCGCTGCTGCAGGGTCGCCAGGCTCTCGCGGTAGTCGCGTTCTTCCAGAGCACCTGGGATGACGAAATCTATGCGCGCTGGGTGTCGATGTATCCGCCTGACAAGCGCGACGGGGGCTGACGCATGGAGCTTCGGCGCCGAGCTGTTGAGTTGCTGGTGCCCGCGTACTGGCTGATCGGCAGCCTGGACGTCGCTGCGGCGCTCTGGCTCAGTGACCGCTTGCCGCCAGGACTGGCGGACTGGCAGGCAGCGCAGTCCGCGCTACCGATTACTCTCGCCGGTCGCCTCGAACAGGGCTGGATGCTGATGCTGCTGGCCGCCCTGATTGCCGGCAGTCTCGGCCTGCTGCAGCAGCGCAACTGGGGACGCTGGCTGTTTCTCGCCGCGAACATCGCGATGTTTTCGTCGTACCCGCTGCTCGATGCGATGGTCTATACCTGGTTCGGTGGCTTGTTTGCCTACCTGTCGATGGTGATTACCGGCGCATTACTGGCGATTGCATTTCTGCCGGGGGATTCGACCAATAGCGCCTGAAGCACCGGTTAAGCCGGTCCAGACTGAAACTCCGCAAAAACTCCAGTAGATCCACTGAGTCCGTTCCGGGCTCCGGCACCGGCAAGCGACGCGGATTTCCATGACGACGGGACGGTCAGCGACGCCAAGGTCGAGCTTGGCCGGCTGCTGTTCTATGGCCGGGCCGGCCGCTTTGGCTGTCACGCCGGCGTGTTCCAGACCGGTCATCGCTTCTACGCCTGCGGCATGCCGCAGGCGGGCCCGGGCAAGGGCGATGGTGCCAGCGGTTACGAAGACTTCGGCCGCTTCCGCGAATCGCGGGACCCTGAGGATCTGTATGCCTTCCGCGTGCCGTCCCTGCGCAACGTGGCCATGACCGCAGCGTACGGGCACAGCGGCGCCTACGGCTCGCTGGAGGCCGTGGCCAGTCATCATCTCAATCCGGTCCGGAGCCTGACGGACTGGCAAGCGTCGGCTTTGCGCGTACCCCCGCAGCCTGCCAATCTACGATTGAATCGAGGTATTTCAATCCTCAACCGTGTGCTTTAGGTTGTGTTCCGGGCACTGCGAGCCCCGGTAGCTCAGCTGGATAGAGCGTCCGCCTCCTAAGCGGAAGGTCCCAGGTTCGAATCCTGGTCGGGGC
>CBFCXA010000332.1:0-2607 GCA_965601985.1 uncultured Chromatiales bacterium
ACCTGATGACCCGGAGGCCTTCGCTCGCGAATGGATGGAGCCGTTGATCGACCTTTTGGGGCACCGGCTCACCGCGGCGCAGCGGGCGGCGTCTAACAGATCAGCCGATGCGGAGCCAGACCCCGAAGAGGCACTCCGGCAACTCGCCGCCGATGTGACGGTGCTGGAAAGCCGTATTTCCACCCCGTGGCGAACAATGCGGCAGCTCTGGAGCCTGTTGCGCGCCGGCTGACGGCCTGCCGGCGAACCCGGTACAGGCTTAGACGCGCTTGGCTGGCTCCCCGAGCCCGAACGCGCGCAAGAACACGCGGCGCATCAGTGCGTGGACGCGGCCGCCCGGCGGAAAAAGGGCGAACAAAAACCCGGCTGAAGCGGTGGTAGGCGCGCGCCCGATGGGCCCGCGGGTAAGCATCGGCATGCTGCCGGCTGAAGGCTTCAGCCATCGCGAGCTGGGCAGAAAATGACGCTCGGAAAGCGTCGATGCCGTGCGCTGCTTGATCAGCGTCACGTCGGCCAGTTGCCAGTCGCGCCCAATGCGCAGCCACAGGTCCCAGTCCTCGGCGTAGGGCAGGGTCTCGTCGTGGCCGCCCGCCTGGTCGAACGCGTCTCGGCGAACCATCACGCTCGGGTGGCAGAAGGGGCAGCGGAACAGCATTTGCCGACGGATGTCGGCGTCAGCCGGCAGATTGGTGATCGTACCTCCCCATTCGTCGACATAGCCGGTACCGAGCACGCCACAGTCGGCATGCCTTGCCATGTAATCCGTCTGCAGAGTTAGTTTGTTCGTGTTGTCCCAGTAGTCGTCGTCGATGCGCGCGATCAACTCGCCCGAAGACGCCGCGATGCCGCGATGCCGCGAAGCGGGCAGCCCGATGTTCGTTGAGTTCTTCAGGATCCGCAGGCGACAGTCGTCGCGATACGCAGCGAGAACATCGTCCGCGGCATCGGTCGACCCGTCATCGACGACGATCAACTCCAGCGATGGGTGGTTTTGGTTGAGTACCGAATCGAGCGCGCGTCCCAACGATGCGGCGCGGTTGCGCGTGCTCAATACAACCGAAACCAGGGGTGTGTTCAGTGCCGGTATCATACCGGCGCGGTTCGTGATCCTGGCGGATCATCGTCGGCCTGGCGAAGGCCAGGATGCAGGCTTGCATTACTATACGAAGAAGTCGCACTGCCCCAGCCTCTGATTCGTAATGTGAACCGTAAAAATGCCTTCGCCTATGACTTTCTCGCCGTTCCGGGCGGCGCAGAACGCCTTGCACTGCACGTGATGGGCGCCAATGAGCACTTCTACCTGGTAACCGGCTACGTCGATCATGCCGCTTTCGGCAACGAAGAACTGCCGGTGGCCCGGGTGGGCGCGCTGACTTCTACGACCGGAATCCGAGGGTGGCATGCAATCAAATCACTTGCCGCTTTTCATGGCCGCGCGGCCTTCCTGCAGAATTACCAGACCGTGGTCCTCAGTGGCTTCTATGCCCCGGAAGCGGTTCGGCACCGGTCGGGCATGCGCAATCTCTACTATTGCCACACACCGCCGCGTTTCGCCTACGATTTCAAAGACTGGTTTCTCAGCCAGGCGCCGGCCACCCGGCGGCCGTTGATGTATGCCCTGGTTGCGCTGGTCCGCAGTCGCTACGAAAAAGCGCTTCAACAAATGGACCGCATCGCGGCCAACTCGGAGAATGTCAGCCGGCGGCTACAGCGTTACCTGGGCATCGAGAGCGCGGTCGTGATCCACCCGCCCGTGGATACCGAAGCCTATCGTTGGCTGGGCCAGGACGGCTATTACCTGTCGACCGCCCGCCTGGAACCCTACAAGCGGGTCGACCTGGTGGTGCGCGCATTCATGCAGATGCCCGACAGAAAACTGGTGGTGGCCTCCGGCGGCAGCCAGCTCGACAGCCTGCAGCGGCTGGCCGCGGGGCACGACAACATCCGCTTCACCGGCTGGCAAACTGCCGCGCAAATGCGTGATCTGGTCGACCCGGATTCCGCTGCCACGGCCATAAGAAAGGCGGTCGACTGGCTGAGCACGGTCCAGGCGAAAGCAATGCGCACGGCCTGCGAGTCGGCGGCATCCAGGTTTGACGCGGCCGTGTTCGATGATCGATTTCGCAAGTTTGTCAGCGAATGAATCACTCCACATGTCAGCTTCCGACCAATCCTAAGTCGGTCAGCCGTGTGTTTTGTGCGGTCTTGCTGGCCGGTTCCTCGTTGCGGCCGCGGCCCTGTCCATACTGCTTCTTGGCGGCCACGTGTTTTCTCTGCAATGGGACGAGATCTATTTCCTGCACCACGCCTACTCGCTGAAGCAGGGTTGGCTCGACAGCGACGGCACGGGGTGCTTGCCGTACGACCTTTACGAGCAATGGCTCAGTCTCGGGCTGGCGCCGGGAAATCCGGAAAGCTTGTGGCGCGCCATCGTGCTCGATACGGCGATGCAGGCGCTGTGCGCCGCGCTGCTGGTCGGGGTGGCGCTGCGTCATCACACGCACCCAGGTTGGCCCGGGTTTGCGGCGATCGCTGCGGGCCTGCTGTTCTTCTTCACTATCGGCCGGCTTGCCGATCATCGCCCGGATTTCCTGTCGGTCACGTGCC
>CBFCXA010000333.1:0-2585 GCA_965601985.1 uncultured Chromatiales bacterium
AACGCCCGCTACCGCGACGACCCCGAACCGCTGCAGGCCGACTGCGGCTGCTATACCTGCCGGCATTACAGCCGGGCCTACCTGCGGCATCTGAACCAGTGTGGTGAGATTTTGGGCGCGCGCCTGAACACCATCCATAATCTGTTCTACTACCAGCAGCTTATGGCCGGCATGCGCGCGGCGATCCAGGCCGGCGAGCTGGAGCGCTTCAGCCGGGACACGCGGCTGCGGCAGCAGCAAACCAGCGAGGATATGCAATAATACGCGCCGCCGTTTTTCCCCGGATTCCACCATGAGCTGGTTTATCGAAGACGCCTATGCGCAGGCGGGCGGGCAGCCTGATGCGCTGCTCAGCTTTCTGCCCCTGATCCTGATCTTTGTGGTCTTTTATTTTTTGCTGATTCGTCCGCAGAACAAGCGGCAGAAAGAACACCGCGAAATGGTCGCAAATCTCGGCGTCGGCGATGAAGTGGTAACCGCCGGCGGCGTGCTCGGAAAAGTCACCGAGATCAGCGAGCAGTTCGTGCAGGTCGAAATCGCCAACGGCGTCGTTATCAAAGTGCAGCGGCACACCATCGGTGGTGTCGTGCCGAAGGGAACGCTGAAAAGCGCCTGACCCGGGGCCTTAGCTCATGAATCGCTATCCGGCCTGGAAATACCTGATGGTGCTCGTCGTGGTCCTGTTGGGCCTGTTCGTCGCCCTGCCCAATGTATTCGGTGAAGACCCGGCGCTGCAGGTCAGCCGCGACAACGGCACCGCGATGGAAGAGCTCGAGCGCAACAGCGTGACGCTGGCGCTGGAAGAGGCTGGCATAGGCGTCAGTTCGGTATTCGAGCAGGACGGCAACCTGCTGGTGCGTTTCCCGGGCGTTGAAGAGCAGCTCAAGGCCAGCGATCTGCTGCGCGACGAGCTCGGCGAAAACTACGTAGTCGCACTGACGCTGGCGCCGCGCACGCCGGACTGGCTGCGTGCGGCCGGACTCAAACCGATGAGCCTGGGCCTGGACCTGCGCGGCGGCGTGCATTTCCTGTTCGAGGTCGACGTCGATTCCGCGGTCAGGCAGCGCCTGGACGCCTACGCCTCGGATTTCAGCAAGCTGCTGCGCGACCAGCGCATCCGCCGCAGCGTGGAAGTCGACGGCGATACCGTGCGCGTGCGGCTGCCCGATCCGATGAGCCTTGACCAGGCGCAGCAGCTGATTCGCGATGCCGACCCGGACATCGAGATAGCGACCCGCAGCAGCGGCGACGGCGCGATCATCACCGTGAGTATGACCGAGGACCAGGTCCGCGAGCGCCGCGATTTTGCCATCGAGCAGAACACCGTGACGCTGCGTAATCGTGTCAACGAGCTGGGCGTGGCCGAGCCGGTCGTGCAGCGCCAGGGCCTGGACCGAATCGTCGTGCAGTTGCCCGGCGTGCAGGATCCGGCGCAGGCCGAACGCGTGCTCGGCGCGACCGCCACGCTGGAGTTCCGCCTGGTCTGTGCCGACGAGAACCCGCTGGATGCCGAGCTGCGCGGAAGGGCGCCGCTGGGCTGCGAGTTGTTCTACGACCGCTCCGGCGCACCACAGCTGCTCAAGCGACGGACCATCGTGACCGGCGACCAGCTGATCGACGCGAGTTCGGGTTTCTCCGAAGGCCGCCCGGCGGTGTTCGTGCGCCTGGACAGCAAGGGCGCGCGCTCGATGCTGGACACCACCAAGGCCAATCTCGGCAAGCCGATGGCCGTGGTGTTCGTCGAGCAGAAGCGCGACCTGATCGAGCGCAACGGCGAAATGATCGAGGTGCCGCGCGAAGAGAAAGAAGTTATCAACATCGCGACCATCCAGGGCGTGTTCTCGTCGAGCTTCCAGATCACCGGGCTGGACGTGCTAGAGGCGCGCGACCTGTCGCTGCTGCTGCGCGCCGGCGCGCTGGCCGCACCCATCTACAAGGTTGAGGAACGTACCATCGGCCCGAGCCTCGGTCGCGACAATATCGATAAAGGCCTGCAGGCGATCGTGATAGGCCTGGCACTGGTCATGCTGTTCATGGCGGTCTACTACCGCGTTTTCGGCATCGTCGCGGACCTGGCGCTGATGACCAACCTGGTACTGGTAGTGGCGCTGCTGTCGATGCTGCAGGCGGCGCTGACCCTGCCGGGTATTGCCGGCATCGTGCTGACCGTCGGCATGGCGGTGGATGCCAACGTGCTGATCTTCGAGCGCATCCGCGAGGAACTGCGCAACGGCAACTCGCCGCAGGCGAGTATCAGTGCCGGCTACGACAAGGCGCTGTCGACCATTGCCGATGCCAATATCACCACGCTGATCGCCGCGGTGGTGTTGTTCGTATTCGGGACCGGCCCGATCAAGGGCTTCGCGGTCACGCTGTCGCTGGGCATCATCACCTCGATGTTCACCGCGATCATCGGCACGCGGGCCCTGGTAAACCTGATCTACGGTGGGCGCACGCTGCAGCGCCTGCCGATCTGAACGGACGACGCCCATGGCCCTGCTCGGACAGAAACGCGAATTCGATTTCCTCGGCCGACGCCGGATCGCAGCCGTTCTGTCAGCCACGCTGCTGGTGGTCTCGATTGG
>CBFCXA010000334.1:0-2577 GCA_965601985.1 uncultured Chromatiales bacterium
TTCGCCGCGGCCATCGCGCCGCTGCTGGAGGACTGAACGGCAGTCATGCGTCGCGCGTGGGTGAAGCGGACTGCGCCGGTGCACTGCGCAGCGGCTGCAGCAGCATGTCGGCCAGCCGGATTTCCCGCTCACCGCTGAATTCGGTGAGCCCGATTCGCATGCCTTCGTGTCCGCCGGCTGGTTGCGCGCGGTAGCTGCCGAACAGCCGGTCCCACCACGGGATGCTGAAGCCGAAGTTGCTGTCGGTCTCTTCGTGCCGCACGGAATGGTGCACGCGATGCATGTCCGGCGTCACGATCAGCAAGCGCAGCCAGCGGTCGACGCCTTCGGGCAGGCGCAGGTTGCCGTGATTGAATACCGAGGTCGCGTTGAGCAGCAGCTCGAATACCAGCACGGCCGTGGCCGGTGCGCCGAGTAACAGCACAGCGGCCATCTTGATGCCCATCGACAGCAGGATCTCCAGCGGGTGAAAGCGCACCGCGGTGGACACGTCGAAATCCGGGTCGCTGTGATGCATGCGATGCAGTCGCCAGAGCAGCGGCACGCGATGAAAGACCCGGTGCTGGAAGTAGATCAACAGGTCCAGCAGCAGCACTGAAGCAACGAAAGCGACACCCGGCGGCAGCTCGAGCTGCTGGAACAGGCCCCAGCCGCGCTCGGCCGCGAGCAGTGCGGCGCCAACAGCGGCCGCGGGCGTAACCAGGCGCAGCAGCAGGGTACTGAGCAGCGCGACGCCGAGATTGCCGGGCCAGCGCCGGCGGCGTGCCCACTTGCAGGATCGCCGCGGCGCGCGCCATTCCCACAAAGCGACCAGCGCGAACAGCCCGGCAAAAATACCGAGCCGCAACGGCGCTTCCAACTCCAGCAGCTCGTTCATGGTCGGGGCAACGCAATCATTAAGTAATTTTCGCATGTAGCCGGGTCGGCGCGCCTGTGGCGTCCGGTCAGGCGCTACAATTCGCTATGGATCTGATATCCGAACACCGCTGTTTCTCCGGCCGGCTCGGCTATTACCGGCACGCGGCTGACAGCACGCGTTGCGACATGCGCCTGAGCCTGTACCTGCCTCCGCAGGCAGAACAGGGACCGGTGCCGCTGGTCTGGTGGCTGTCCGGTCTGACCTGCAGTGAAGAGAACTTCACGACCAAGGCGGGCGCCTACCGCGACGCGGCCGAGCTGGGGCTGGCCATCGTCGCACCCGACACCAGCCCGCGGGGCGAGACGGTGCCCGACGATCCCGCCAGCGATCTCGGCCAGGCGGCCGGCTTTTACGTCGACGCCACACAGTCGCCCTGGCAGGAGCATTACCGCATGGCCAGCTATATCGAGGATGAGTTGCCGGAACTGTTGCTGGGCGCCTTTCCGTTGCGCGGCGACGCGCAGGGTATCTGCGGACACTCCATGGGCGGCCACGGCGCTTTGACGATCGCGCTGCGCAACCCGCAACGATATCGATCGGTGTCGGCGATGGCACCGATCGTCGCGCCCAGCGAGGTGCCCTGGGGGCGCAAGGCGCTGTCGGCGTACCTGGGCGATGATGAATCTGCCTGGGCCCGGTACGATGCCACGCGCCTGATGCGGGACGCAGAACGCGACGGGCAGCCGTTGATACTGATCGACCAGGGCGAGGCCGACCCGTTCCTGACTGAGCAGCTGCGCCCGGAACGCTTTGCCCAGGCCTGCGAGCAGGCCGGCCAGTCACTGGAGCTGCGCTACCAGCCCGGCTACGACCACGGCTACTTTTTCGTGGCGAGCTTCATCGGCGATCACCTGCGCCATCACGCCCGGCTTCTGGCGGGCTAGCGACACTGGCTTGCTCGCCATACCAGCTGCGCGACAAGCCTGGCCGTGCCGGCCGGAATTCGACGAAACTGAGCGCAATGCCGTCCGGATCCGCGACCTGCATTTCGACGAAGTCACCGACGGCCGGGTTCGCGTAGTCGACCGGCTCGACCAGGAACTCGACGCCGGCAGCACGCAAGCGACGGGCGAGTGCCGCGGCATCGGATGTCGCGAAGCCGACGACGGACCGACCACGCATGGCCAGCTGCGTGAAGGTCGGCGCCGCCGGCAGCTCGGGTTCCTGCACTTCGAATAGTCCAACCATGCCGAACTCGCTGGCTTCCGCCTGCAGGTAGACCACGCGCAGCTGGCAGTCGTCCAGCCCCATCAGTCGCGCGGCGCCGGGGCCGCCGACCTGCTTGTCGGCGACTACTCTAAATTCCAGCAGGTCGCGATAGAAAGCCAGCGACGCGTCGAGGTCGCGGACGAACAGGCTGATCCGCGTAATTGGCGAAACCAGCGCGGTCTCAGTCATGCAACCCGGGCAGTGTTCTTCAGCTCATCTTCGCTGAGGCTGAAATACCGCAGCATCCAGAGCTTCAGCAGCGACATCAGCGCCGGTACGATCGCGGTACAGAGCATGATGCCGAGGATGGCCGATTCCGGCTGCTCGCCCGGCGGCAGGGCCTTGTCGAAATCCATCAGCGACAGGATGGTGCCGATCACCACGCCCGACAGCGCGCCGGCCGTTTTCTCGATGAAACTGATGGTGCCGGCGAACACGCCCTCGCGCCG
>CBFCXA010000335.1:0-2533 GCA_965601985.1 uncultured Chromatiales bacterium
ACGCGCTCGATGCGGTTCAGCCGCTCGTCGCGCATGCGGTGCTGCGATCGTTCGTAGATGCGTACCGCATCGTGGCCAGCGTGCTCGAGAGTTCAGGCACCGATGCCGTCGATGACGAGGGCGCCTTCCTTTCGCAGTGCCTGAAGACCGGTAAGCAGGAACTGCTGCAGGGCCGCGTGTTCTCGGCCGAATCGATTTCGAAGTCGCTGTACCAGACCGGGCTCAAGCTCGCGAACTACCGCGGGCTGCTCGCGGCCAACCAGGCTGCGGAGCGCGCGGGGTTCCACCGAGAATTCCGCAATATCAGCGACCGGCTGGACGAAATACTCGCGATCACGCTGGCCAAATCCTAGGGCCGCTTTGACGATCAGCACATGTATGCATTCCTGAAGCAGAATTTCCGCTGGATCGCCGGTGGCTTCTTGCTCACCTATTTTTCGAGCTTCGGGCAGACGTTTTTCGTGTCGGCATCGATCGCCGAGTGGCAGGCGGCATTCGACCTCAGTCACGGCGAATTCGGCCGCCTGTACATGTTTGCAACCCTGGCCAGCGCAGTGTGCCTGCCGTTTCTCGGCCGGCTGGTGGATGTCGTGCCGGAACACCGCAGCATACTGCTGGTGATACCAGTCCTCGCATCGGCGACGCTGCTGGCCGCTTATGCCCCGTCCGTAACGGTTCTGGCTATTGCCATCTTCCTCCTGCGACTTTTCGGCCAGGGAATGATGACGCACATTGCGCTGACGGCGACAGGACGATGGTTCGCGTTGCAGCGCGGCCGTGCCGTGTCGCTCGTGGTGCTTGGCCACCAGGGCGGCGAAGCAACGCTGCTGCTGGCGTTTACAGGCCTGGCTGCCGGCTACGGCTACCAGGCGGGCTGGGTGGCCGGTGCCGCCGCGCTGATGCTGGTGGGTCTGCCCTTCGCTTACTGGGCATTCAGCAAGCCGCGCACCGCCCGGCACGACCTGGACGAACACGCTGAAATGCCGGAGCAGCGCCATTGGACCCGCGCGGAAGTGCTCCGCGATCCGATCTTCTGGATTTTGCTGACCGGCGTGCTGGCACCGCCGTTCATCGGCACGATCATCTTTTACCACCAGGACTACCTGACCGCGCTGAACGACTGGCCGCCGCGTTACTATGCAATGTCGCTGTCGGTCATGGCGCTGACGACGGTCACTTTTGCCCTGCTCGGCGGCGCCATCATCGACCGCTTTCGCGCCGCCACGGTGTTGCCTGTCTTCCTGTTGCCGCTCGCCGCGACCTGCTTCGTATTCGCCAGTGGCGGCTCCACCACGTCCTTGCTCGTGGCCATGGTGCTGCTCGGCATGAGCTACGGATTTTCGTCCACGCTGTTCGGTGCCGTCTGGCCCGAGGTATACGGAACCGCCAACCTCGGCTCCATCCGCTCGATCATCGTCTCGGCCATGGTTTTCGCGACCGCAGCCGGACCCGGGCTGACCGGCACGCTGATCGATCGCGGCATACCCCTGCCCAAGCAGATGACGTGGTTCGGCGTTTACTGCCTGCTTGCGGCGCTGGCGGTAGGATTCGCGTCACAGCGGCTGCGCTTGCGGCATCTTCGCGCGCGGGCCGGTGTGGTTTAGAGTAGTAACAAGGCATACAAAGGAAACGATGATGCGGCGAGAATCAAAACTACTACCGATAATCTTCATTGTTTTCTCGTTCTGCGCCGTGGCCGAAGAGCGCGTGGTGTCGAGTCTCGGCAGGCTGGAGCCCGAGAACGGCGTAGTGCAGCTCGCCGGGCCTTCCGGCGGCGGGATGACGGGTGCCGTCATCAAGACGCTGCAGGTTGCCGAAGGCGACTGGGTGGAGAAGGACCAGGTTGTTGCCCGTCTCGACAGTTACGACCTGCGCAGTGCGGAGGTGGCCAGGCTGAACGCTATTGTCGCCAATGCGCGCAACGAAGTTACACGGCAGAAAGATCTCGACAGGTCCTCGCTGACCAGCAAAGTCAAACTGGACGAGACTCAACTGAATCTCGATATCGCGCTGGCCGACCTTGCCGCTGCCGAGGCAAGCCTCGAACTGGCGCTGGTGCGTGCCCCTCTGCGCGCCCAGGTTCTCGAGATTCATGCCTATCCCGGTGAGCGGGTCGGGCCGGAGGGCATCATGGAACTCGGCCGCACGGATCGGATGTACGCGGTCGCCGAGGTCTATGAAACCGATATTACCGGCATAAAAGTGGGCCAGCTTGCAACAATCCAGGCGCCGGCAATGAGTACGGAATTGACGGGCAAGGTGGAACGCATCGCGCTCAAGGTGGGACGGCTCGACGTGGTTGGCACCGACCCCGTCGCAAAAACCGACGCGCGGGTGGTCGAGGTGTTCATCCTGCTGGATGACAGTGAAGCGGTATCCCGCTTTACCAATATGCAGGTCAAGGTAGAGATCCAGCCCTGATGTTTGGGTCGATCCCGCTCGGCTGGCTGCAGCTGAAAGCGCAGAAGCTGCGTCTCGTTGCCGCGATCATGGGCATCACGTTCGCGGTGATCCTCATATTCGTGCAGCTCGA
>CBFCXA010000336.1:0-2531 GCA_965601985.1 uncultured Chromatiales bacterium
GCCTTTTGCGTTCTCGTGCGCCAGGTAACTGACCGCGGATGTCGAGCCACTCCGCTGGAGTGCCTGAAACACCGCTTTTGCGGCTTTCCGGAAAGTTTCGCGGTCGAACTTCTCCCGACTGCCGCAGCCGACCAGCAGCAGGCGTTTGGCGGCCAGCTTGCCGCGCGGATGCGCCAGCAGCGTCTCCCCGGCGCGGCCGCGCAGGTCGCCTGCATCCGCCAGTTCCGAGACCAGCCCGTCGGTGGCACGATCGACTGCGCGGGTGCTGGCCGGCAGGCCGCCGTCGCTGTAGACCGGCAGTATCAGGCAGTCGGTCCGCTGGTCCTGCGCGCCTGCGGTAGTCACTTGAAATTGCATACTTGCTCCTGGTGTCTGCTGCGGCGTCCGCGGCTCCGATCACTCGCTTGACGGCCGTGCGTTGCGACCACGATGATTGACCGGATGCACACGACGCTCGCCATGCCACGCCGGCCAGCAGTTTACTTGATCCGTCGGACGCGGGTCACACCGCAAGCCGCCGGCAGGCGCTGAGCAGTGCCGCCGATCCTGGCTCGCTACATCCTGCGGGAGACGCTGCAGACCTGGCTGGTCGTCACACTGGTTCTGTTGCTGATCCTGGTGACCTATCAGTTCGCCCAGGTGCTCAGCGATGCGGCCGGCCTGAAGGTGCCCAAGGACGCGATCTTCAAGGTGCTGGGGCTGACCTTCGTGCAGTTCCTCGCCATTCTCACGCCGGTCGGGCTGTTTATCTCCATTCTGCTGTCGCTCGGCCGGCTGTACCGCGACAGTGAAATGTCGGCGTTGATGGCCTGCGGAATCGGCCCGGCCGGTCTGTACCGGCCGCTGGCAATACTTGCGCTGGTGCTGGCCGCGCTGGTGGCGTGGCTGGCGCTGATCGTGTCGCCGGCCGCCACGCGCGACATCCTGGAAATCGCGCAGCAGGCCAGGCAGCGGGCCGATCTCAGCATGATCGAGCCGCGGCGTTTCCTGCCGTTTGCGCTCGACGGCTCGGTGGTCTACGCCGAGGAAGTCGAAGAGGACGGCAGCCTGCGCAAGGTGTTCCTGCAGCGACGCAATGAGGATGCCGTCGAGGTCGTGATTGCCGACCGCGCCTGGCAGACCGTGGCGCCCGGCACCGGTGTGCGCACGCTGCACTTCGGAGATGGTCGTCGTTACGAGGGTGTGCCGGGGAGTCCGCGCTTCAAAATCGTGCGCTTCAGCGAATACGGCGTGCCCTTTGAAATCCCGGAAGCCGAGGTCGAGGATTTGGAGGGCGGCTCGCGGCCGCTGTCGGAGCTGATCGGCTCGACCGACCCGATCAACCGTGCGGAGTTGCAGTGGCGCCTGTCGGCACCGCTGAATCTGCTGGTGCTGACGCTGCTCGCGGTACCGCTGAGTCGCAGCAGTCCGAGGCAGGGTCGGTACAGCGGCCTGTTCGCCGGCGTCCTGGTCTATGTGATTTACGTGAACCTGCTTGCCGCGTCGCGCGTGTGGCTGGAACGTGGTGATATTCCCGTATTCGCGGGCCTGTGGTGGGTGCACGGGGCTTTCGCCCTGGTTGCCCTGGTATTGCTGGGTCGTCAGCAGGGCTGGCTGCGGCGCCTGCGAAGGGCGCCGGAGGCGATATCGTGAGGATCGTGCGTCGCTATCTGTTACGCAACATCATCGGCATGACGGCGCTGGTGCTCGCGGTGATCCTGTCGCTGGCGGTGTTCATCGAGTTCGTCGGCCAGCTGGATGATGTCGGGGCGGGCGACTACGGCATCCTGCAGGCGCTGGTGTATGCCTTGCTCAAGACCCCGCGCGTGGCATTCCGTGTTCTGCCGATGGCTACGCTGCTGGGGGCCTTGCTCGGTCTCGGCACGCTGGCCTCCAACAGCGAGATCATCGTGCTGCGCGCGGCAGGTATTTCTGTAGCGCGCCTGTCGGTCGCAGTGGGAGTGACAGGCGCGGGACTGGCGTTGTTCGCGCTGCTGCTTGGCGAATTCATCGCCCCGCCGCTGGACAGCTACGCGCGGCAGATGCGCGCGCTGGCCAAGCACGGCGAGGCGGGCGCTCGCGCTGCCAGCGGCGCCTGGGTGCGCGACGGCGATACCATCATTCGGCTGGGTCCGCAGGGCACCGACTACCGCTATGGTGGCGTCTACATGTTCCATATGGGTGACGATGGACTCACTTCGATATCGCGGGCCGATTCCGCGGAGATCGACGACAGCGAACAGTGGGTGCTGAACAACTATGCAGAGAGCCGTTTCGACGAAACGGGTGTCGAAACCGCCGCGCAGCGCCGGGCCATTCAGCCCTACAGCCTGAATTCGGAAGTGCTGGAATTAATGATCGTTCGCTCCTCGTCACTCACCGGCGCCGGTCTGTACCGCTACATTGAGTACCTGCGAGAGAACGAGCTCGATGCGTCACGCTATGTGCTGGCGTTCTGGGAGCGTGTCGCCACGTCGGCCTCGGTACTGCCGATGTGCCTGCTGGCACTGCCGTTCGCGTTTCGCAATCTTCGTTCCGGCGGCACGGGGGCG
>CBFCXA010000337.1:0-2524 GCA_965601985.1 uncultured Chromatiales bacterium
CCAACACATCTTTGACGTGGCGGTGTTCGAAGAAGCGCAGACCCGAGCGAACGCAGGATAGTGACACCGCAACGCGCCGGGCCTAGCGCTGCTCGGTCGTCCAGATACGTGTCCAGATGCCGCCGAAGTCTTCCAGGCTGAAGTCCGACCGCGGTGCCGCCTCGCCGGGGATTTCTCGCCAGTGCGGATTGTCCAGCTCGGCAACGACGAAGCTGAACAGATAAACCGGCGCCTGCCCCATGCGAATGTCGGCCAGGACCAGGCGACCGTCGCGCACCGAAACTTCGAGAAAGTCGCGCGTGAACCAGCGCAAGCGATCCACGGCCCAGATGTCGCTCGCAGCTTCGAGGCTCCGGGTATCGGACGGGAAGAAACTCAATTGCATTGGCCCTTCGTCGATCACTACCGAATCCAGGCCTTCGAGATGACCGTCGCCGGTAAGTATCACGACCCGCCATAGCAGCGTGTTGAACGGTGTGGGCGTCAGAAAGATCGGTGCGTCGACCAGCCCCGCCCGCAACATCGCGGCCTTTGCCTCGTGCGCCACCAGTCCGCGCGCGACCCATGACCAGCCCATGTAGACGGTACTGATGGACAGACAGATCGCGAGTACTGCCGGCGCAGCGCGCGTATGCCTTCGCAGGGCGGCGACGATAACGCCGACAATCAACGGCAGGGTATAGAGCGGATCAATAATGAACAGCGTCGACCAGCTGGTCGGCGACACCGGTATCGGCCAGAACAGCTGCGTGCCGTAGGCCGTGTGGGCATCCAGCAGCGGATGCGTGACCAGCGCCAGCCCGATCACGGCGAGCCAGCGGCCGGGTGCAGCACGAGCCGGTTGCCAGAGCCCGAGTACGGCTAGCCAGATCAGCAAGGATACTGGTGCCAGCACGAACAGCGAGTGGCTGAAGCCGCGGTGATAGGTGAAGTTTTCGACTACACCGCCGTAGTCGAGGAATACATCAAGATCCGGCAGCGTGCCCAGTGCGGCGCCGGCAAGTAGTCCGCGACCGCGATAGCCGGCCGGTGCGCAGACGCCGGCGACGGTTGCGCCGAATACTGCCTGGGTGACGGAGTCCATGTTCCGCTTACTCTAGAATTCGGTTTTCATTGACATTCGACCCAGCATTGCTTCGTTTCAATCGAACGTTTAGCAAACAAATACCAGTCGTAAATCCATTGACCGGGAAGCCTCCGGCGGCAAAAATTAAAGTCGTCAAGAGACGATACCCCCCAAGCCGGCGATGTCCTCCCCCCTTAGCCGGCAACAACAGCCGCCGGGCGCCTGCACCCTACGTTCCCAGGCGTCCGGCGGCGACCTTTTTGCCCGCAACCCGCTGCTCGTTGAGTTCCACGAACTCCAGAAGCCGTCGCTGCATCCAGGCGTGAAACGGATTCCAGGTCTGGCGCAGCATGTCGTCGCCGGAAATCGACAAGACGCCGCGTTCGCCGCGCAATGCCAGCTCACCCAGTTGCACATGCGTCGCACCCGCGTCGATGACCCGGCCGTACAGCGGGTCGTCCGGCGGGAACGGCAGTGCTACGTGCGAGAGTGAGAATACGCCTTGCGGCCAGAGCAGCCCGGGAGCGGACACAATCGGCTCTGCCGCGCCCGGCAACCAGCGCTCTTCGATCAGCTCGCGCGTGTCGGGCCCTGCGTTGAGCAGCAGTGTCAGCGTGAACGGCAGATCGTGACCTTCCAGCAGCGGCCTCAGATAGGCCTCCGGATGAAAATTCAGCAGGTCCGACAATTCCTCCCTGCGGTTGACGCCGAACAACACGAGTTCGTGGCCGTTGTCGGGCAGCCGGTCCATCAGGCCGGTGATCAACGCCGGCGTCGACACAGTGGCATCGACAGCTGACTGAAACGCCAGCACCGAGGGAAAGCGCTCTAGCGAGCCTGCCGTGCGCACACGATCCAGCAGCGCACGGATCTGTACCGTCAGCTCTCGCGTCTGATGTCCGGCACCAACCGCAAAGCTGTTGTACTTGTACGGGTTGAATTCCGGCAGCACCGACGTCCACTGGAGCTTATTTAGGTCGAGCAGGCGGCCGATACGCTCCTGCCAGACTGCCAGCGCAGCCAAAGGCGTGACGCCGATCGCAGGGGAGATCAGTACCAGCTTATCCGGCATGACCAGCGCCGGGTTTTCGAGCGCCAGCAGCGCGTGATAGGTCGCGAGCGCGCCGCCGTTGGAATAGCCGACGACGATGATCGGCTTGTCACCGAGCTGCGCGCGCAGGTGGTCCATGCCGATGCGTACCGCCGCTGCCATGTCCTGCCAGCGGGCGTGGACCAACCCGCTCGGCACCGTGCCGTGGCCGGGCAGGCGCAAGCCGAGTACCCAGGCGCCGGCGGCGTGCAGTGCCTCGGCCTGGCTGCGCAGGCTGTAGGGCGCGTCGCTCATGCCATGCAGCAACAACACGCCGGCGCGCGGTGATGAGAGATCCAGCTCGAAACTGCGATTCCAGTCACGAGACCAGCGTCCCGGATACGACGGGCTGGTACGATTGTAGCGAT
>CBFCXA010000338.1:0-2518 GCA_965601985.1 uncultured Chromatiales bacterium
TGCACCCGCTGCACGATTTCCGCGCGCCGCGCATCGGCAATCGCGACCGTGCGCACGGGCTGGCGTCCCGGCGGCAGTTCGCGAATCACCGAGGTATCGAGATCGGCATACAGGGTCATCGCGAGCGTGCGCGGTATCGGCGTTGCAGTCATGACCAGCTGGTGCGGTTGTCTGGCCGTTTCGCTGCCCTTGGCCATCAGCTGCAGTCGCTGCTGCACGCCGAAGCGATGCTGCTCGTCGACGATGACCAGGCCGAGGCGGGCGTAGTCCACGCCATCCTGGAACAGCGCATGTGTACCGACCACGACCTGCGCTTCGCCGCTGGCGATCTCCGCCTGCGCGCGGTCGCGCGCGGACTTGCGCAGGCTGCCGGCCAGCCAGGCGACGCGAATGCCCAGTGGGTCGAACCATTGAAAAAAGCTGTTGCGGTGCTGCTCGGCCAGCAGCTCGGTCGGCGCCATGATGGCTACCTGGTAACCGCGGTCGACCGCATTGAGCGCGGCTGCCGCGGCCACCACGGTCTTGCCGCAACCGACGTCGCCCTGCACCAGGCGCATCATCGGGTGGCTTTCGGCCAGGTCCTGGTCGATGTCGACCAGTGCCGCGGCCTGGCCGCCGGTCAGCTCAAAGCCCAGCAGCTGGAGAAAGCGCCCGCGTAGCTCGCCAGGCTCGGGCAACTCGGGCGCGCTGGCCAGGCGCGCTCGCTCGCGCACGCGTCGCAGGCTGAGGTGTTGCGCCAGCATTTCCTCCAGCGCGAGCCGTCGCTGCGCCGGGTGGCGGCCGACCGCCAGCTCGTCCAGCGCCGCGCCCGGCGGCGGACGATGCAGGTATTCGATGGCCGCCTTCAGCTCCGGCATCTCGCTGTCGGGCAGAGCGCTTGACGGCAGCCAGTCGGGCAGGCCGGGCAGCCACAGTTCCAGCGCCTGCTCGATCAGCTTGCGCAGCCGCGTCTGCTGCAGTCCTTCGGTGGTCGGGTACACGGGTGTCAGCCGGTCTTCCAGCGGCGGCACCAGGTCGCCGGCCAGCAGTCGGTACTCCGGATGAATCATCTCGAGTCCGCCGGGACCGCTGCGCGCCTGGCCGAAGCAACGGATGCGCAGGCCGCGCTTCAGACCCTGCTGCTGATGACGCGAGAAATAGAAGAAGCGCAGCGTCAGCATGCCGGTGCCGTCGCTGACACGGCACAACAGGCTGCGGCGCCGCCGATAGACGACCTCGGCCAGCTGCAGCTCGCCCTCGATCACCGCGGTCCGGCCCGGCAGCAGACCGCCGATGGGTGTCAGCCGGGTGCGGTCTTCATAGCGCTGCGGCAGCAGGAACAGCAGGTCCGGTGCCGAGTGCACCTGCAGGCGGCTGAGCTTCTCGAGCAGCGCCGGCCCGACCCCGCGCAGGTCGGTGAGCTGCGGTTCGCGTCGTTCCAGTCGGCTCGCGGTGCTCATGCCCTGCCCGCCCGGGTCAGAGCGCGAGGATTGCGTCGGCTTCGACTTCGGCGCCGCGCGGCAGGGCTGTTACCTGTACCGCGGCCCGTGCCGGGTAAGGCTGCGACAGGTATTCCGCCATGATCTCGTTGACGCGGGCGAAATGCGCGAGGTCGACCAGGAACACGTTGATCTTAACGGCCTGGTCGAGGCTGGCACCGGCGGCTGCAGCAACCGCGGTCAGATTGTCGAATACCTGGCGAATCTGAGCGTCGATGCCGTCGACCATGTCGCCGGTGTCCGGGCGCAGCGGTATCTGCCCGGAGATATACAAGGTATCGCCGGCGCGAATCGCCTGCGAGTAGGTACCGATGGCTGCCGGTGCTGCGTCGGTGTGAATGGCGCTGCGTGTCATGGGCGAAGCTCCTGTCGGACGTCAGGCGCAGCTGCGTACCACGCGACGCACTACCGGCATGTGCCGGATACGGCGGATAACCTGTGCCAGATGCACGCGGTCGCGGACCAGGATAGTGAATACGAGTTCGGCAATGTCGTCGTCGCTGTCGTTCACCGCCACCTGCTCGATATTGCAGTCGGCATCGCCGATGCGCGCCGCGACCTCGGCCAGCACGCCGGGTGCGTTATCCACCTGGACCCGAATCTCGGCGGGAAACTCCCGCTCGATACTCGTTTCCCAGCTGACGGCGATCCATTTTTTCGGTTGTTTGCGGAACTCGCTCAGATTGCCGCAGACATTGCGGTGAATAACGATGCCGCGCCCGGCACTCAGGTAGCCCATGATTTCGTCACCCGGAATCGGGTGGCAGCAGCGTGCGTAGCTGACCACCATGCCCTCGGTGCCGGCGATCACGATCGGGTGCTGCTCGCCGTCGATAACTTTCTGTGACGGACGGGCTCCGAGCAGGGCCTGGGCCACCAGCGGCGCCAGTCGTTCGCCCAGGCCGAGCTGCTCGTAGAGTTCGCTGTCGGAGTTCATGCCGAATTCGTCCAGCGTGGCCTGCATGGCGTCGCGCCCGACCTTGCGCAGCGAACTCCCTGAATCGCGCAGCGCCTGGTTGAGCAGCCGGCGCCCCAGCTCA
>CBFCXA010000339.1:0-2488 GCA_965601985.1 uncultured Chromatiales bacterium
CCGCGGCCGCAAGCTCACAGCGAGCCCGGTCAAGCAGCTGGCGCTCGAGGCAGGGCTCGACGTGCTGCAGCCTGCAACACTCCGTGACGTAGCCGTCCAGCGGGCACTGGGCGATTTCGAGGCCGACGTGATGGTGGTTGCAGCCTACGGCCTGATACTGCCGCAAGCCGTCCTCGACATTCCCCGGGCCGGTTGCCTTAACGTGCATGCGTCACTGCTGCCGCGCTGGCGCGGCGCGGCACCTGTCCAGGCGGCGATTCGCGCAGGCGACGCAGAAAGCGGCATCAGTCTCATGCAGATGGAGGCCGGACTCGATACAGGCCCGGTTTATCGAATGGCCAGGCTGACAATCGGTGACAGTGAAACGGCAGGTGAGCTGCACGACCGGCTGGCGACGCTGGGCGGCGAGCTCCTGGCCGGCTCGCTCGAAGCCATACTCGACGGTCGCCTGGAAGCCGAGCCGCAGGATGACGCGGCCTCGACCTACGCCGGCAAGATTACTCGTGAAGACGCCGAGATCGACTGGCATCAACCAGTGACGACCGTCGATCGCTGTATTCGAGCCTACAACCCGGTGCCAGGTGCCTGGACTGAACTCGACGGCGAGCTTGTGAAAATCTGGCGCGCGCGTCCCGATGGCACACTGGCGGGTGCGCCCGGCGCGGTGTTGGGCGACACCGCTGTCGGTATCCAGGTTGCCTGCGGTACTGGCGGTGTCGTCATCGAGTCGATACAGCGCGCCGGCAAGCGTCCGGTAACGGGCGCCGAATTTGCTACCCGGAAGCGCCTGGACCAGGCGGTCTTCGGGTCGTCATGAGCACAAAGAGCGGAGCCCAGGTGCGCGCCGCTGCGGCGAGAGCCGTGCACGCCGTGGTCGAGAGCGGGCGCTCGCTGGACGCCGAGTTGCGCAACCTCGAGGACAAAGTCCGGGAAGATGATCGGGCGTTGTTCAGGAACCTGGCCTTCGGCACCATACGCGAACATTTCCGGATTCGAGAGTGGGTCGATGCGCTGGTAGCGCGGCGGCCGCGCCGCCGTGACCGTATTGTCGAGTCGCTCATTGCCGTCGGCCTGTTCCAGTTGACGGGGACGCGAATTCCGGATCATGCCGTGGTATCCGCTACCGTCAGCGCGGCGCGCGACCTCAGGCAGCAGTCTTATGCCGGGTTGATCAACGCCGTGCTGCGGCGCTTCATCCGCGAGGACATGGCGCAACAGGAGCCGGCCAGCGACGCAGCACGCTACAACCATCCGGAGTGGATGTTGCAGCGACTCGCCAGGGACTGGCCCGACGATTACCGGGATATCCTCGAGGCGGGAAACGGCCGCGCGCCTATGTGGCTGCGGGTGAACACGCGCGCCGGGAGCCTGGCCAACTACCTCGAACGGCTGGCGGCAGCGCAACTCGATTTTGCGATTCCGCCCGGACTCCCCCAGGCCGTCTTGCTCTCGGAGCCCGTGCCGGTGGGTGCCCTGCCAGGGTTCGCGGAGGGTCACGTATCCGTGCAGGACGGTGCGGCCCAGATAGCGGCTGCGTGGCTGTTGGCCGACGGCGCGGGGCGGGTACTCGACGCGTGCTCTGCCCCCGGCGGCAAGACCGCGCACCTGCTCGAGCTGGGCGGGGATGCGATCGAGCTCGATGCCGTGGATATCGATGCCCAGCGGCTGGCGGCCACCGCTGAAAATCTCGATCGCCTGGGACTCGAGGCCCGCCTTTTCGCCGCTGCTGCGGAGGACAGTGCTGCCTGGTGGGACGGCCGCCAGTACGACCGCATACTGCTTGATGCGCCGTGCTCTGCGAGCGGCGTGATCAGGCGCCATCCCGACATCAAGCTCTTGCGCAGAGACAGCGACATACCGGTGCTTGCCGCAACCCAGGCCAGCTTACTCGAGGCACTGTGGCCGCTGTTGCGGCCGGGTGGCCGGTTACTGTACGTGACCTGCTCCGCGTTTGCCGCCGAAAACGAGGCCGTGGTCACAGCGTTTCTCGAAAAAACCAGCGACGCCGGACCCGATAGCCTGTTGCCAAATAACAACATCCGCGCTCTAATGCACGCGAGAGGATCGGGATTCCAGCTTCTACCGGGAACCCGGGGAATGGACGGGTTCTATTACGCCGGCCTCAACAAGACGAGCTAGGATGCGACGCCGGGAAAGCGCAGCCTTATGGACACGGTACTGAAAAAAATCGCGCAAGCGGCCGTGCTGCTGGCGCTCGTTACTGCGCTGCCCGCGCCGGCCCCGGCGCAGGAAGATGCCGCCCGTGAGGGATACTTCGAGGTGCGCTCGGCTTCGACCGAGCTCGTCGACGGCGTACTTCGCCTCGATGCCCGCCTGCAGCTGATCCTGTCCAGCGAGGCGCTGGAGGCACTGGAGAGCGGCGTGCCGCTCAGGATCGAGTTACAGACCCAGATTATCCGGCAGAAGCGCTTCATGCCGGATAGTACCGAGGCCGAAATTAACGTGCGTTTCGAACTCGAGTATCGGC
>CBFCXA010000340.1:0-2480 GCA_965601985.1 uncultured Chromatiales bacterium
GGCGAGAGCCTGGTGCGCCTGTGGAACGTGGCAGACGGCACGCTGTTTGCCGAGTTGCCGCACGCAGCCGCACCGATCGCGGTGGTCTTCCACCCGGGCGGCCGCTGGCTGGCAAGCGAAGATGCCAGCCACCGCCTGCACGTCTGGTCGCTGGACGACCCGTCCCGGCCGGTGCTGACGCGTGAGTCCGCGTCGGAATGGGCGGTGCAATTCGATCGGCAGAATCTGCTCGTCGGCAACCTGTCCGGCGGTTACGAACTGATCGGGCTCGCCGATCTCGCGCGTCGCGGGCCGCTGTTGCGTCACGGTACCGACATGCCGCGTCGTTCGCGCGGCAGCGCCGCCGGCAGCCTGGCGCTGAGTTCCGACCTGGGTCTCGCGCTGAGCTGGGACGGTGAGCAGGCGCTGCGTTTGTGGCGGCTGCCGCCCGGTGTTCAGGAACCACTGGCCGTCGGCCGGCCGGTTGCGGGCTCAGTATCTGCGATTGGACCGGGCGGCCGGCATCTTGCCGTCGCACGCGCTACCGGAGACGTGACCATATTGCCGTCACAGCAGGAAACGCTGCTGTTATCGAGCGGTTCGCAGGGGCCGGGGTTTATTGGTCACCTCGAGCCGGTCACCGCGCTGGCCTTTTCGCCCGATGGCCGCCTGCTTGCCAGCGGCGCGATCGATGGCAGCCTGCGGGTGTGGGACGTGGCCACCGGTGCACCACGACGCTTCATGGCCGCGCAGGGCGACAACGCCGTACTGGACATAGCCTTCGCTCCGGACGGGCGCTTCGTCGTGTCCGCCAGTCGCAGTTCGGTCATCGTGATCGACACGGCGACCGGCGAAGTCCTTGCGCGTAACGCGATCCAGAGCGGCCGTCCGCGTCTGAGCGTCAGCGATGATGGCGCCGAAGTGACTATCGTCGGCGATCGCGACGGCATATCGCGCTGGGTCTGGCAGGCCGGCATCCTGTCGGCGCTACTGCCGCCGGATGAAAAGATCGGTGCGGCCGCGATCGATGCCGGCAGCGAGCGCTTCGTCACCGTCGACAACCTGCGGCGCATCTACCTGTGGACCGATGCAAAAACCCGACAGCCCGAGCGCGCGCGTCTGCCGGCCATGCCGGAGCGCCTCTGGTTCAGCGACGACGGCCGCAGCGTTTACGCCCAGGCCGGCGTCTGGCTGATGCGTCTGCAGCTGTTTGCAGACGGCCTGCGCCTGTCCGACACCCGGCTGCTGGTCGAGCCGCCGATGGACCTCGAGCCGGCCGGTGCGGACGGTGATCTGCTGGCGCTGGGCGGCCTCACCGGCGCGCGCCTGAAACTCGAACGTCTGCGGCTGGACCAGCCACCGCCGCTGCCGGACGACAACCGCGTACCGCCCGACGTCCAGCGCGTCGAGACCGCGATTGGCCTGAGCCTCAGCGACTGGGGCGAGCCGCAGCCGCTGTTGCCCTTCTGAGCCTTCGCGTCCGGCCCGGATCAGCGCATCAGACTGGCGTAGGTCTCGCGCAGCTGTTGCTTCTGTACTTTGCCCAGGGCGTTGCGCGGCAGTGCGTCGACGCTGACGATATGCCGCGGTCGTTTGAAACGCGCCAGGCGGCTTTCCAGTGCCGCGAGTATGTCGCGCTCGTCAGCGGCGCGGCTGTCTTCCGGCACGATCACGGCGATCGGCACTTCGCCGAGGTCCGCGTGCGGCACGCCGATGACCGCAGATTCGCGGATGCCCGGCAGCTCATTCAGGCAAGTCTCGATCTCTTTCGGATAGATGTTGTAGCCGCCGGAAATAATCAGGTCCTTGCTGCGCCCGACCAGGCTCAGGCGACCGTCGGCTGATAACTGGCCCAGGTCACCGGTGCGAAAGAATCCGTCGGCACAGAACTCTGCGGCGCTTTTTTCCGGCTGTCGCCAGTAGCCCTTGAATACGTTTGGTCCGCGGATTTCTACCGCGCCGATCTCGCCGGCTGGCAAGCAGGCGCCCTGCTCGTCGACCACGCGCAACTCTACGCCCGGCAGCGGATAGCCGACCGTGCCGGCCAGGCGTTCGGCCCGCAGCGGATTCGAGGTGATCATGCCGGCCTCGGTCATGCCGTAGCGTTCGAGAATGCGGTGGCCGCTGCGCGCGGCAAATGCTTCGAAGGTCTCGGCGAGCAGCGGTGCGGACCCGCAGATGAACAGTCGCATGCCGCTGCATTCCTCGGACCCGAAGTCCGGCTCGTCGAGCAGGCGCGTGTAGAAGGTTGGCACGCCCATCATCACCGTGGCCTCGGCCAGCGCCTCACGCAGTTGCCGGACCTCGAAGCGTGGCTGGAACAGGATTCGCGAACCGCCCAGCAGCGCGCAGTGCAGGGCGACGATCAGACCGTGCACGTGAAAAACCGGCAGCGCGTGCAGCAGCACGTCGTCGCGTTGCCAGCCCCAGATATCGTGCAGCGCGGTGACGTTGCTGGCCAGGTTTTCATACGTCAGCATCGCCCCCTTCGAGCGCCCGGT
>CBFCXA010000341.1:0-2466 GCA_965601985.1 uncultured Chromatiales bacterium
CATCGCCTGCGGCTGGGATTCTTCGCGACCGAAGCTATCGCAGAGTCGGTGCGCCTCGAGGTCAGCGCTGCCTACCCGCAGGCCTGGGTCACGCGCATCGGCGCCGACGAGCACGCGATCGCGGATTCATCGCCGGTGTCGACGAGCGCTGATCCGGCGGTAGATGCGCCGCGGGCCGACAGCCCGATTGCGGCCGTCACGTTGTCGGTAGAGGATGCCGATAAACTCATCGACGATGGCCGCGCCGCGATTGTCCAGGGCGACTATCCGCGCGCGATCCAGCTGCTTACCCGCGCGTTGCAGGCACCGGAGAACGCCCGCTCGGCGCAGGCGCTGGAGATGCTCGCGCTGGCGCGAGAACGCAACGGCCAGCGCGCCCATGCAGTCGCCGAATACCGTCGCTACCTGGCGCTGTATCCTCAAGGCGATGCTGCGGCCCGGGTAAACCAGCGACTGGCGGGGCTGACCGCGGTGGCTACGCCCGAGCGATCACCGAGCGGGCGACGCAGCCCGCAACGGAGCGCGCGCAAGCGCTGGCGCATATTTGGCGGCCTGTCGCAGTACTACCGTCTGGACGAGGCCCGGTTCGGCGAACAGGACAGTGTTACTACCCAGTCATCCCTGCTATCAGACGTCGACGTCATCGCCGACCGCGAGGGCGACCGATTCCAGTTCCAGAGCCGGGTCACCGCGGGCAATCTCTACGATCTGCTAAGCGACGACGAAGGCCCGGGAACCAGCACGCGCCTTTACTACCTGTATGCCGATATCTCTGACGACCGCAGCGGCCTCGGCGCGCGGCTCGGACGGCAGACCATGCGCAGCGCCGGCGTGCTAGGCCGCTTCGACGGCGCGCACCTGTCCTGGCAGTGGCGGCCCGAGCTGCGCTTCAACCTGGTGACCGGGCTGGCCGTGGATTCGCCGGGCGACAGCCCGGATACGGACGCGTCGTTCTATGGATTCAGCGTGGACTGGCTGGAACTCGCCGACGCGTTCGACGTAACTTTCTTTTATAACGAGCAGGAATTCGACGGCCTGCCGATACGCCAGGCCGTCGGCGCTGAACTGCGTTACTACGACGCCGCGCGCACGCTGATCGTCAATACCGACTACGACATAGAGTTCGGCGAACTGAACAACCTGACGATGCTGGGCACCTGGGCACTGGAAAACCGCGTGACCTTCAACGCGCTGCTCGACCACCGCAAGAGCCCGTTCCTGACCGCGCGCAATGCGCTGATCGGCCAGCCAGTCGGGGCGCTCGACGAGCTTGCGCAGCTGCACAGCGAGGACGAACTGCAGCAACTCGCCCTCGACCGCACCGGCGAGCTGAATGCGCTGACCCTCGGCGTCGCCCTGCCGCTGTTCGAGCGCTTTCACGTCAACGCCGATGTCACGGTAAACGATTTCACCGGCACGCCAGCCTCGGCCGGCGTGCCGGAGATGCCGGACCTGGATGCGCAGTATTACTACAGCCTGAACCTGGTCGGCTCCAGCCTGCTCAAGGAAGGCGACAGTTCCATCCTCGGCCTGCGTTACGTCGACGGCGGCAATACGTCGACCACGTCGCTGTTTCTCGAAACGCGCTACCCGGCGACCCGCGGACTGCGGCTCAACCCGCGGCTGCGCCTGACTCATCGGGAGTTCGCCCAGGGCGGCTCATCGGAGTGGTCGGCGGTACCGTCCATGCGGCTGCGCTATCGCTTTGCGCGGCGCTACCTGCTGGAGCTGGAAGTCGGCGGTACCTGGTCCAGCCGCGAACTGGAATCCGACACGCTCGATTCGAGCGCGTATTTCCTCTATGCCGGCTACCGGGCGGACTTCCAGTGAGTCTCGTGCGTGCGACTCTGATGATCACCATGCTGGCGCTGGCGGCCTGCTCGACCGCCCCGAAGACGTCGCAGCTCGGCGAGTACCTGGACGACGCTACCGGCACGACGGTCTGGCACCTACCGGAACCGGCGGTTTACGCCCGCGAGCGACCGATGCTGGCGGCCAACGCGCGCGACTATGTGTCACTGGCGCCGATCGAGCTGAGTTCGGCCGGCCGGCGCGAAGACCTACTGTGGCTGTGGACCTGGAGCACCATCGACCGGCGCGATGCACGCGATGAACCCGACACCTCGACGGTAATACTCGTCGTCGACGGTGAGCCTATGGAACTGCGACGCGTCCGCCCGCGCACGCTCGGTCGATGGCCCTACGCCGCCCCGGTCAACGGCGGACAAATGGCCCTGTTTCCTTTGTCCCCGAGCCAGGCCCTGCGGCTATCGACGGCGGCGCGCACCCGCGTCGTGATTCCCGAAGGCAATTCCGCGGGCGAGTATCGTCTGTGGCACGATGCATCGGACGGGTTCCGCGCATTTGCCGGCCTGATCGAGGCCCGGGCGCCCAAAGTCACCGATGACTGACCGATCCAAGACCTATCTTTCCCGTGCGCTCCGGCTCGCGCTTCGGCCGGTCGTG
>CBFCXA010000342.1:0-2420 GCA_965601985.1 uncultured Chromatiales bacterium
GATTCGAACCAGCGACTTCTACCTCCCGAAGATAGCGCTCTACCAGGCTGAGCTACACCCCGAACCAGGTGCGGGAACCGGCGGCAGGCGCCGGGGGCGTCTTTATACGCGCGCGCCCACAGCCGATCAAGCCTGCGCCCGGGTGGCGGCCCCCGGCGCTGCGACTAGTAGCGCCGCTCTACCGCGAAATGCGCCAGCTGGATCAGTGCGTCCTTCCAGGGTGAGTCGGGCACGCGACGCAAAGCTTCGATGGCGCGGTCCACGGCTTTCTCCGCGCGGCTGATCGTGTAAGCCAGCGCACCGGTCGATCCGATCGCCGCGATGATTTCGTCAATCTCTTGGCGACCGCCTTGTTCGATAGCCCGCCGGATCAGGACCTGCTCGCGCGGACTGCCTCGCTGCAGGGCATAGATCAGCGGCAGGGTCGGTTTGCCCTCGGCGAGATCGTCGCCGATATTTTTGCCGAGCTGCTCCCGGTTTGCGTCGTAATCCAGCGCATCGTCGACCAGCTGGAAGGCCAGGCCGAGTTCGCGGCCATACCGTGTGAACGCATCTTCCACCGCCCGTGCCTGGTCGGCCAGGATCGCGCCGATCAGCACGCCGGCCTCGAACAGCTTCGCGGTCTTGCGGTAAATCACTTCGAGGTACTGCTTTTCGGTGGTATCGGGGTCCCGGCAGTTCATCAGCTGCAACACCTCACCTTCGGCAATGGTGTTGGTGGCATCCGCGAGCACGTCCATCACGCGCATCTGGCCGACCTCGACCATCATCTGGAAGGAACGTGAGTAGAGAAAATCGCCGACCAGCACGCTGGCCTCGTTGCCGAACACACTGTTGGCGGTGTCCTGGCCGCGGCGCAGGTCGGAGTCGTCGACCACGTCATCGTGCAGCAGCGTGGCCGTGTGGATGAATTCGATGATCGCGGCGGCCTTGACGTGTTTGTCGCCCTGGTAGCCGCAGGCCCGGGCCGACAGCAGCACCAGCAGCGGCCGCAGGCGTTTGCCGCCGCCGCCGATTATGTAATGAGCCACGCTGCTGACCAGTGCCACGTCGCTGCGCAGCTGCAGCTGGATTTCGCGATTGACGGCGGGCCAGTCGTCGCCCAGCCGAGCGCGGATGTCTTCGAGGTCGAACCCCCGAGACTGGGCGTCTACTATCTGCATCGGCGGATCATGCCCGCGGCCGACGTGGGTGTAAAACGCCGTTCGTCGGTTAACGGAAACCCTGGGCCGCCGGTGGTCGAACTACCTGTTTCACGGTTTTCGAAAACCTACACGACCTTGTCATGGGAGTGTCAAGAGCGCCCATTAGGCTAATGGCATAAGTAGTTGGTGAACAAGGATTGTTTCATGAGCCAGGCGGCCATGCGATTTCTCGGTGTCGGAGGTTCCAGCGGCATGGAGCTGGGCTCCGCGTCGGCGGTGCTCGAGATCGACGGCCGGCCGCTGCTTTTGATCGACTGCGGGCTCGACACCCCGCAGCGCTATGTCGCGCGCTACCGGTCGCAACCGCCGGCCGTGTTCATTACGCATGTGCACATGGACCACTGCAGCGGCCTGGAACCCTTGTTTTACTCGACCTGGCTCGAGTATCGCGAGGCCGATCCGATCCGGCTGTTCGTGCCGGTCGAAATCCTGCCGGCGCTGCAGGCACGCCTGGTGGTCGAACGCTCGCCGCTGGCCGAAGGCGGGGTGAATTTCTGGGATGCCTTTCAGCTGGTGCCGGTAAGCCGCGGATTTTACTGGCATGGTTTGTGGTTCGACGTGTTTCCGGTGCGCCACCACCGACCCGGCTTCGCCTTCGGGCTGCGCCTGGAGAATGTATTTCTGTACACGGGCGATACACGCCCGATACCCGACCTGATGCAGCACTATGCGGCCGGCAGCGAGACCGTATTTCACGACGGTCGGCTTCAGGGCAATCCGTCGCATGCTGGCTGGTCGGAGCTGCTCAGGGACTACCCGGAGGACCTGCTGAAACGGATATACCTGTATCACTACGGCACGCCGCGCGAGGGCATCCGGCTGCGCAACCAGGGCGCCCGGTTGGCCGAAACCGACGCCAGCTACGAGCTCGGCTGGCTGAATGCCGCACCGCCACTGAGTCCCCCGGAAGGCGGTTCCCGGGTCGCCTGAGCCGGACCCGAAAACCGGGCTAAGCCATTGATCTGCACCGGGTGAGCCAGTAGAATCGCGCTCCTTTCTGGCTCGGCCGGTCCGGGCTTCCAGTGGAGACTCCGATGTACGCCGTGTTCCGCACGGGTGGCAAGCAGTACCGCGCGAGCGCGGGCGACACCCTGAAAATCGAGAAGCTCGCCGCAGACGAGGGCGATGCCGTCGAGTTCGACGAAGTGCTGATGGTCGGCGAGGGCGACAGCGTGCAGGTCGGCACACCACTGGTCAGCGGCGGCAAGGTCGAGG
>CBFCXA010000343.1:0-2395 GCA_965601985.1 uncultured Chromatiales bacterium
GCGACAACCCGCTGGCGGACACGGACTGCGCGGTCAGCAACGCATGGTTCAGGCAGCCGAGACGCAGGCCGACCACCAAAATCACGGGCAAACCGATGCTCGCGGCCAGTCCGGCCAGGTCCTCGGCATCGTTCAACGGTACCAGCCAGCCGCCGGCACCCTCGACCACCGCGAAGTCGGGTTGCTCGCGCTCGAGTACGTCACGGCATTGTCGAGCCAGCGTCTCGGCCGCGACCTCGCGACGCTCGTCCGCCAGTGCGATGTGCGGCGCAATGGCCGGCTCTAAGGCAACCGGGTTGGTGGCGGAATACGCGATCTCGATGCTGCTGGCGGCGCGCAGGCGGCGCGCATCATCGTTCTGCCACTGGCCATCGATCAGTTCGCAGCCAGCCGAAACCGGTTTCAGGCCCAGCGTCGACCAGCCGCGCGCAGTGGCAGCGGCCAGCAATGCCTGCGCCACAAGGGTCTTGCCGACCTCGGTATCCGTACCGGTGACGAAAAATGCCCGGGTGCTCATGCGGCCGCGTCGATCTCGGCCAGTGCATCGCCCAGGGCCGCCAGCAAACGGTCAACGTCTGCTTCCTCGTGCGCGGCCGTGAGTGTGACGCGCAGTCGCGAGGTCCCGCGCGGCACGGTCGGCGGGCGAATCGCGCCGACCAGCAGACCGCGGTCTTCCAGTGCGCGGCTCAGCGCCAGCGCGCGGCCCGGCTCGCCGACCATCAGCGGCTGGATTGGCGTGGTCGAGTCCAGCAACTCGATGCCGAGTTGCTTGGCGCCGGCCCGAAAGCGGGCTATCAGCTGGTCGAGCCGTTCGCGCCGCCAGCCCTCCGTTTTCACCAGCTCCAGCGCCGCGAGACAGGCGGCGGCCACGGCCGGCGGCAGTGCGGTGGTGAAGATGTAGTTGCGGGAACGCTGCACCAGGGTCTCGATCAGCTCGTCGCTGCCGGCGACGAATGCGCCGAAGCAACCGAACGCCTTGCCAAGGGTGCCGACCAGCACGGGCACGTCGTCGAGGCCATATTTGTTCGGGTCGACCACGCCCTGCCCCTGCGCACCGACGACGCCGATGCCGTGCGCGTCGTCGATCATCAGCCAGGCTGACTTATCGCGGCACAGCGGGCCTAACGCATCCAGCGGGCACAGGTCACCGTCCATACTGAAAGTGCCGTCGCTGACTACCAGCCGCCGACCGCTGTCGCTCGCCAGTGCCGAGAGTTTACCGGCCAGGTGCGCGGGGTCGGCGTGGCGATACCAGTGAAACTCGGCCCGGCTGATCCAGCCGCCGTCGAGCAGCGAGGCGTGATTGAGCCGATCCTCGAACACGTAGTCGCCGCGGCTGAGCAGCGCATTGATTACCCCGACGTTCGCGGCATAGCCGTTGGCATAGAGCAGCGCGCGTGGCCGGCCGACAAACTCCGCCAGTGCATCCTCCAGCTCATGGTGAATGGCGCTGTGCCCGCAAATCAGGTGCGAGGCGCCGGCGCCGACGCCCCAGCGATCGACGCCGGCCTTGAAAGCCGTGCGCAGACGATCGTCGGCCGCCAGGCCGAGGTAGTCGTTACTGCAGAAGTTCAGGAGCTTTCTGCCGTCGACTACGATCTCGCGACCCTGCGGACTCTCCAGCACGCGCCGCTGCCGGTACAGATCGCGCGCGTGGAGTTCGTCGAGTCGTTGGGTCAGGTCTTGGAAAGCAGCCATCGCAGACAGCAGGTTGTGCGGCGCAATAGTTTACCTGCAGGCACTGTCTTCTGCGGAACGCGGGCCAGGCGCCATCTTTCGCGTCTCGCGCCAATTGGCGCGCGCGGGTCCGCCGCCCGGGCGAACCGACGACGTAATCGAATTCCTAGCACAGTCTGTTCGAAAAATTAGATCGACTTTCTCAACAATGTCCTATTTACTTCAATCTGGGAATGTCGTGTTTCTCATGAAGACGGAAGTAAAGCAATGATCAGACAAACGATACCTGTACTGGCCGCCCTGGCCGTCGCGATGTCGCCGGTCGTGTTATCCGGCCCGGCTTTCGCGCAGGGTACGCCGAAGTCCAACGAGTTCTGGTGGCCGGACCGGGTCGACTTGAGCCCGCTGCGCCAGCACGGCAAAGACTCGAGCCCAATGGGCGATGATTTCAATTACGCCGAGGAATTCGCCCGGCTCGATCTCGACGCACTAAAGAGCGATGTGGAAGAAATTCTGACCACGTCGCAAGACTGGTGGCCTGCCGACTATGGCAACTACGGGCCATTTTTCATTCGTATGGCCTGGCACAGCGCCGGCACCTACCGCGTGGCCGACGGCCGCGGCGGCGCCGGCGGCGGACAGCAGCGCTTCGAGCCGCTGAACAGCTGGCCGGACAACGGCAACCTGGATAAGGCACGGCGGCTGCTCTGGCCGGTCA
>CBFCXA010000344.1:0-2393 GCA_965601985.1 uncultured Chromatiales bacterium
GTTCCCGAACTGGTAGTGGTCGCCCCCTTCAATCGGCAGGTACTGCGTGTCGGTTGGCAGAAAGGCTTTGCCGGCTTCGATTTCCTCGACCGTGGCGAACGTATCGGCGCTCGCGTAGATCGAGGTGACCGGCAACCCGGACGCGGCCAGCGCCGGATTCTCGAACGGGTAGGCGGCCCACAGCACCAGCCCGGCCAGCCGTTCTTTGTGCTCCGCGGCGAACTGGCCGGCCACCGCGCCGCCCATCGAGTGGCCCGCGAGTGTCCAGCTGCGGATTTCCGGATACGCATCCATCACCGCCAGCGCTTCATCCTGGGCGAACAGCGCGAGGTCGAAGGGCGCGGGCGTGTTCACGACCAGGTAGCCGGCCGCGGCGATCTGGCGGAGCAGGGGCGCATAGGCGGCGGGCTCGGCAAACCCCCCGGGATAGAAGATCAGGCCATGCTCGGGCAGCCCGCCGCTTGCCGGTCGGAATACCTGCCAGTCTTCTGCTTCCACCGCGACGCGGGAGTCGGATGCCAGCGCGGCCAGCGCCGTTGCGTCGGCGCGCTGTGCGTCCGGACTGGTGAGCAGTACCCAGGCGACGGTGAGCCCGACAATGATGATCAGCGCAGCAATGATCCTGATCGTCCAGCGCAGCATCAGTCTCCCCCCTGTCCCGCTACCAGCCGGGAATAATTGCGTCGTCCGGTCAGCTGGAACAGCAGCACCCCGGCAGCCATCGCCAGCAGCAGCGCGATCCAGACCCACGACCGTCGCTCGAGCAGCTGGAACAGCAGCCCGTGCAGAATGGTTAGCGCGAAGCCGAAATAGCTCAGCCGCTGCCAGCGTTTCCAGCGGCGTGGTCCGAGCCGTCGCAGGCTCGCATTGTTGGACAAGGCCAGCAGCGCCAGCAGGACGACGGCCAGGATGGTGCCCGTGATCGCGCCCCAGTTGAACATGGCCATCCGCGCTTTCGGTCCGAAGGGCAGGTCTGCCGAGGTCACCGAGCCCACGTAGATACCGTTCATCGACTCGACGTTACCGAATACGAAATGCAGCAGGCCGCTGAGACCGACCCAGATACCGAGATCGCGGCGCGTGAGGATGTTCAGCGGCGGCTGCTCACCCCTCGTTGCCCGCGCCGGACCGACCGACAGGGCCATGACGAACAGCAGCGCGCAGATCCACGCGGTCGCCAGGCTTGCCCGGTCTACTGCGCCGCCCGGCAGACCGGCGAACCAGGCCGCCGCGGTGACGCCCAGCGTCAGTACGGCGAGCAGCAGCTGGCGTCTGGTGCGGGACACCTACCAGGGGATGATGCGGCCGTCGGCGTAATCCAGGAACTGGCCATTGTTCTCCGCGGTCACGCCGTCGATAAGCTTGAGCATTTTGCTCACGCTCTCTTCCGCCGAGATGCCCTGCGGATTGTTGAAGCCGGGCGTGGTGTTCACTGTACCGGGTGACAGCACAACCGTGATTACATCCTGCTTTTTGCTTTCGAAGGACAGCGTGTACATCAACATATTCAGTGCCGCCTTGCTGGCGCGGTAGCTGTACATCATCGGCATTTTCGGGCTTTCCTCGAAGGAACCGGCCTTGCTCGACAGCACCACGATCTTGCCGTTATCCGCCGCGGCTACCAGCGGCATGAAGGTGGCGCCGAGTTTCAGCGGCGCCAGCGCGTTGACCTCGTAGCTCTGCCGCGCCATGTCGAAGTCGACTTTGCCGGCCGGGCCGAACGCGGTGCGATAGCGTGGCGTGATAGCGGCATTGCTGAGCAGGATATCGATCGGCCGCTCGGCATACTGCTCGGCCAGCGCCTCGACGCGTGCATAGTCGGTTACGTCCAGCTGCTCGACGATTATCTGCGGATTGTCGGCGGCCAGCGCGTTCAGGTCTTCCGCCTCCGCCGGCTTTCGCGCCGTGGCGATGATGTTCCAGCCACGATCCGAGAACTGGCGTACAAATTCCAGCCCGATACCGCGGTTAGCGCCGGTTATAAACACGGTGGGGGCGTCGGCTTTCAGCTCGGCGGCCGATACGCCGGCACAGACACTGAGCAGGGCGCCACAAAGGGCGGTCTTGATTCGGTTCATGATCTGGTTCTCCACAGGCCGATCCCGGGCGGCCCTTGTGCCACATGCCGCAGGCGGACATGGCCGCGGGCTGCGGTTTGACCGGATCGCGGTCAGACTCGGGAAGCTTGTGCGCGTATTCTCTTCAGCCTCAGACCGGGAGTAAACCATGGGCGATGGGGTCCTGATTTTCGGTGCAACGCGCGGCACCGGCCGCGCTGCAGCGGAACAACTGCGAGCGCGCGGCGATGCGGTCTCGGCGCTGGTTCGCGCGCAATCCGATGCGTCGGAACTGGAGGCGCTCGGCGTATCGATCTACCGCGGTGACGTGCTGAA
>CBFCXA010000345.1:0-2361 GCA_965601985.1 uncultured Chromatiales bacterium
GCGAAGCTGGCGCGTGGCCGGGCGGATGATCTGGCCGGGAAAGTCGGGCTGCAGAATGGCGCGCTGGACCAGCCGGTGAGTACTTATTCAAAAGGCATGCGACAGAAGGTCGGCATTGCCATCGCGCTGGCCAAGCAGGCGCGCGCGCTGATCATGGACGAGCCGCTGTCTGGCCTGGACCCGAAGGCCGCAAACGAATTCAGCCGCCTGCTCCGAGACGTGGCGGCCGACGGCGTGGCCGCACTGATGGCCACCCACGACGTATTCCGCGCCAAGGAAGTCGGCAGCCATATCGGCATCATGAAGCACGGCCAGCTGGTCGATTACTTCCCGACCGATGATAAGGCGCATGCAGATATCGAGCAGCTCTACCTGCAGCACATGCACGACTAGCACGGGAGAGATACGGCAATGATCGGGGTAGTGGCGCGAAAAGAATTCAAAGAGATTGTTCGCGATGGTCGCTTCCGCTGGCTGGCCGCGACCTGCGTGCTGCTGATTGGCGTGGCGGCTGCCAGCGGCCTGCAGGTGACCCGCGACCAGCTGCGCGACCAGGCCGCTGCGACCGCGGCCGAGCGCGACAACTTCGTGGAACAGGGCGCGAAGAACCCGCATGCCGCGGCCCATTTCGGTCAGTACGCCTTCCGGCCCGTGCTGCTGCCCGCGGCCCTGGACCCCGGCGTCAGCCCGTACATGGGCTCGATGATCTGGATGGAAGCCCACCGCATGAACTTGCCGGAGTTCCGACCGGCCGAAGACAGCGCGGATTTCGGTCGCGCGGCGCGACTGTCAGTCGCCTGGATTCTGCAATTCATCCTGCCGCTGTTCGTGATCGTGGTGACTTTCGGCGCGGTAGCCGGCGAGCGTGAACGTGGCACGCTGGGCCTGGCCATGAGCCAGGGGCTGGGCCTGGGTCGCATGCTGCTTGGCAAAGCCGTGGCTGCGGTGGGCGCGCTGTTTGCGGTGCTGGTGCCACTGATACTGCTGAGCATTGTCGTCTTTGCCGCGGCCGCACCTATGGCCGAGGAGCACGGCGCAGCCGGACGCCTGGTATGGATGGGCGTGGGTTACTTGCTGTACCTGGTCAGCTTTGCCGGCTTGTCGCTGCTGGTCTCCACGCTGGCAGGCAACCGGCGCAACGCCTTCTTCACACTGACCGCGATCTGGCTGCTGATAACTGTCGCCGTGCCGCGCGTGGCCGCCGACCTGGCAGCATCCGCGCATCCAACGCCGACACCGACCGAGTTCTGGGCCGGCATCCGCCGTGGCGAAGGGAACGAATCCGGGCTGGGCGACAACCCGCAGCTGCGGGTGGCCGAAATCCGTGCGCGGCTGACGACCGAGCTGCTGGATGAGTACCAGGTCGAGTCGGTCGACCAGCTGCCATTCAACTTCACCGCGATGTTTCTGCAGCGACTCGAAGAAGAAGACGCGCCGATCTTCGACTACAACTTCGACCAGCTGTGGCAGACCTACGAAGACCAGCGCCGCCTGCAACAGGCCGCGTCCCTGCTCTCCCCGGCCATCGCGATCCGCGAGCTGTCGATGGCCATGGCCGGCGCCGATCCCTTTGCGCAGCGGCACTTCAGCGTAGCGGCCGAGCAGCATCGGCGAAACTTCGTTGGCCAGCTGAACGAGATACAGGCGGTCGAGGGTGCCGGCAAACGTTTTTACGTTGCCCCGGATCAGACCTGGAAGGACGTGCGCGCGTTTGCCTACGAACCGCCGGCGACAGCCGAGCTATTGTCGCGCCATTTCGGCGATCTGGCGATCCTGCTGGTGTGGGCGATTGCGCCCTTCAGTCTCGCGCTGGTCGCGGCTCGCCACGCCCGACCGGTGCGCTGAGAGCTGACGCGGTGCTCGGCCCGCTGCTGCGACAGGACTTCCGACTGCTGTTGCGCGAACGCAGCTTCTCGCTGGTGCTGCTACTCGCGCTGGCGGCCGTGTTCTACGCCACCTGGAGCGGCAGCGCGTGGAAAGCGCGGCAACTGGCAGAAGCGGACGCGGCCCGCGCGGAGCTCGCCGCCGCCTTCACGCGCGAATCGGCACAGCTGGCCGGACTGGAAAGCGGTGAACTAGAACTGGCCGAGGCCGCTGCCGCCGGCCTGCCAAACACCGTGAAGACCTCGCTGCTGCAACCGCCCGGACCGCTGGCAGAGCTGTCGATCGGCAGCGCCGACCTGCGCCCGCGCAAAGCGGACATCGCCGCGGTTGGACGGGCTGACGACATGTTTCGTTTCTACCAAGTCGAGAACCCGGCCCTGCTCGCGCTGGGTCGCTTCGACCTCGGCTTTGTGATCGTTTACCTGGTGCCGCTGCTGATCCTGGGCATGACATACAGCGTGTTGTCGGCGGACCGCG
>CBFCXA010000346.1:0-2358 GCA_965601985.1 uncultured Chromatiales bacterium
CCCACAGCCCCAGCTGCTTCTCTGACGTGTTTGGCTTCTGCGATACGCCGCGTCAGGAGCGACGAAACTCAACGCCGCCACACGCCCGAAGACGCTCCATCGCAGCGCGCGAGGTGCGGTGTTCTTCTTCGGGGGGCGTCGCCGGCCAGGGACGGCCGGCGCCGAGCGTACAGGGACGTATTTACAGCGTCCCCCCGAAGAAGAACACCGGGCCTCGTAAGCGGTTCAGATGCTGCCGAACAAAAGCAGGCCCGTTCGAAGCGTTCTAGTACGCGTCAGCCGGCAATGCCATCAGCTCGTCAGCGCCATAACTCACACACCTCGCATGCCCAATCGCCTGCGGCAACACCTGCGTGGCATAGAAATTGGCGGTCGCGATCTTGGCATTGAAGAACGCCTTGTCGGCCGCACCGTCGGCCAGCGCCTTGCTCGCTGCCAGCGCCGCACGGCCCAGCTGCCAGCCGCCGCAGGCCAGACCGGTCTGCATCAGCAGGTGATAGCTCGCGGCACCGGCTGCCTGCGGGTCTTCGGCCGCGTTGCTCAGGATCCAGTCGACCGAGCCCTGCAGCTGTGCATGCGCTTCGGCCAGGCCTTCAGCGAGCGGGGCGACCGCGGCACCGACCTGGTTCAGCGCGTCCACAGTCGCGGACATCTCGGCCAGCATCGCGGTAAACGCCGCGCCTTTGTCGCGCAGGGTCTTGCGCCCGACCAGGTCGTTGGCCTGGATGCCGGTGGTGCCCTCGTAGATAGTCGTTATTCGCGCGTCGCGGAAATACTGTGCGACGCCGGTCTCCTCGACGTAACCCATGCCGCCGTGCACCTGGATCGCCAGCGACGTCATCACCTGGCCCATCTCGGTGCACCAGCCCTTGACCACCGGGATCAGCAAATCGGCACGCGCCTGGTGGGCCGCGCGCGTCGCGTCGTCGGGTGCGTGGTGGGAGAAATCGAGATGCCCGGCCGCGACGTAGGACAGCGCGCGCATCGCCTCGACGTAAGCGCGCATGGTGAACAGCATGCGCCGCACATCCGGGTGGTGAATGATGCTGGCACGGCCGTCCTCGCCGGGGACTTTGCCCTGCACGCGGTCCTGCGCGTAGGCGACGGCCTGCTGATAGGCGCGCTCGGAAACCGATACGCCTTCCAGCCCGACGCCCAGGCGCGCTTCGTTCATCATCGTGAACATGCAGGCCAGGCCCTGGTTTGCCGGCCCGACCAGGTAGCCGAGCGCATCCTCGAACAGCATCACGCAGGTCGGGCTGCCGTGGATGCCGAGTTTGTGCTCGACCGAGGTTGCCCGCAGGCTGTTACGTTCGCCCGGCGCGCCGTTGTCATCCAGCAGGAACTTCGGCACCAGGAACAGCGAAATACCGCGCACGCCTTCCGGCGCATCGGGCAGTCGCGCCAGCACCAGGTGGATCACGTTCTCGGACATGTCGTGATCGCCCCAGGTGATGTAGATCTTCTGGCCGGAGACGCGGTACGCATCGCCGTCGGGAACCGCCGTCGTACGCACGGCCGACAGGTCCGAGCCGGCCTGCGGTTCGGTCAGGTTCATGGTGCCGGTCCACTCGCCGCTGATCATCTTCTCGAGATAAGCGGACTTCTGCGCATCGCTGCCGTGGGCCTCGATTGCTCGCACCGCGCCCTGACTCAGCAGCGGGCACAGTGACCAGGCCAGGTTAGCCGAAGTCCACATCTCTTCCACCGCAGTGCCGACCGCGTGCGGCAGGCCCTGGCCGCCGAATTCCTGGCTGTGCGCGACACCGGGCCAGCCGTTCTCGACGAATTGCCGGTACACCTCGGTGAACTCGTCCGGGACGACGACACCGCCATCCTCGACGCGCGTGCCCTTCGCGTCGCCGACTTCGTTGGTCGGCGCGACGATTTCACCGGCGAACGCCGCTGCCTCTTCCAGCACCGCCTCGACCAGGTCGGGCGTTGCCTCCTCGAAGCCGGGCAGCTTGCTGATCTCGCTCATGCCGGCCAGTTCGTTCAGCACGAACAGCATGTCTTTCACGGGGGCGTTATAGTCCGCCATCCGGATGCTCTCCAGTGTCGTTCGGGAATATTTGGGGTCCAGCAGACCATTCTACCAACCAGCCGGCGACGGCGAGAAACGCGGCCCGGCGCGATCAGATGCTGCGCAAGTACCAGTCGTGATCCAGGCTGGAGACCTCGTCATCGAAGGCCGCGCACTCGAAACGACGAACCGCCGCGATCTGCTCGACCGCGTCTGCACCGAAGTATTCTGTCAACAGATCTCCGGCTGCCAGGGCGGCCAGCCCGGCCTGCCAGTGGTCCGGCAGGTCGGCCACCGGCTCGATTTCGGCCCCGGCAGGCACGGCTGCGGGAGGC
>CBFCXA010000347.1:0-2329 GCA_965601985.1 uncultured Chromatiales bacterium
CGGCAACCTGCTGCGTGTAATGAGCGAGGTGCAGGCGCTGGCCGATCGCTGAGGGCGGCCGGCTTAGGCTTCGTAGAGTTCCTGCAGCGCGCCACTGCCGGGATTGCGGACGATCAGGGAGCGCGCCCCGTTTCTTCCGGGCGATACCGGAATAGCAATGTCCGAGTAAATCGCCGCGCCAAGTTCGTCGCAGGCAGCACGCGCAGCCGCGAGATCCTCGACGCGAAACGACTGCGCCAGGTAGCCGATGTTTGGCGCAACGGCGCGCTCGACGAGGCTGTCGACCGAGTAGTTGAGCGGCTGTGACAGCGCGATTTTGCCGAACATGTGCGCACCCTGTACGAATACCGTGTGTGTGCGTGCGTCGGACTCGAGGCCGAGAAAATGATTGGACTCGGCTGACTCCAGCACTTCGTCGATCGCCACGTGCATGCCGAGTACCCGTTCGTAGAATGCGACCGCGGCGTCGATTGATTGCACGTTATGCGCCGAAGTGACGACCGGTGTGTAGCCCCTGTCGGTGCGCCCGTATTCCGCAACGAAGCGCCGCATCTCACCGATCAGCGTGGCGTCGTCCGGGGTTATAAGCTCGACCAGGTTGATGGCCACGCCGTCCGGCCCGTCGAACACCACCTCGATCGGAGTACCGACCCGCGGGCCGAAGTCGTGCTGCACCGGCTCGCTCCAGAACTCGAAACCGAGCTGCCGGAACCTGTCGTAGTCGGCATGAATGTCGTCGGTGTAGAAGTTCAGATTGGCCAGGCCGGTGGCACGCCGCTCCCCGGGTTCGCGGATCAGCACCCCGCCGCCGCTGCCGAACTGCAGCAGCATGACCCGCCCGACCGCATCCGGCCCATAGCCCAGCAGGGCCATCCGCATCGGTTCCGCGCTGTGCCAGTAGGCCAGCGTTGCCGGGTCGTCGACAGTGCCGCTCGCCAGCAGGTCCAGCCCGATCTGGTCGCGGTAGAAAGCGGTCGAATGCTCGATATCGGCAACGCCGATGACTGCGGCATCCAGCGGCGCGCCGCTGTCGGTGCGGTGGCCGGCCATCAGTCGCCGCCGGAACCGTCCAGACCGAGCGCGCCGGGATTCATCAGCCCCTGCGGATCCACGGCCGCTTTCAGGTCGCGAACCAGCGCCGCGGTCCGCGGCTTGAGCATCTCGCCATAGGGGTAGGTTTTGCCGATCTGGTTGCTCGCTGCGCCGAACTCGGCAAACAGCGCGACGATCTGCGCTCGCAGATCGTGCACCAGTGCGCGCGCCTGCGGATTCGGTGCCGGTTCGTCGAGTCCGGCCAGGAATTTTTCCTCGGGGGTGCGGCGGTGCACCGGCAGCCACTCGTCGTGCCAGTGGAACACCGGCTCGTAGCTGAAGGCGTGGTTCGAGATTGCAATAAGCAGCTGGCTCAAGTGGATACCATGTTCCTTCATCGCGTCGGCATGCGGTGACAGGCAGGCCTGCGTGGCGTCGATGATTCGTTCCGCGTCGGAGTGACGGACCTTGGCATTCAGCGCTGCCCAGCGTGTGCCGCCCGGCCCGAGTATGCCGTTCAGTGGCGGGAACGGGTCGGCGCGTGCGGCCTTTGGAATCGAGTTGGTGATTTCCGGCGCCTTGAATTCCGCAGCGACCGCCCGGCAGGCCGCAATATCGTCGGCCACCGCGGCGGTACTGCGTCCGGCGCAGACCACATGCAGCGAGTAGGCGTCCTCCGGTACGAAATCGCGACCGCCGGCCACGAGATCCGCGCCGGCCCTGATACCCTTCAGCAGGCCGGACTGGCTGCCGACCACCTTGAACAGCTTGCGCAGGTCCTGGCCGAGCCCAAGGCTGGCCAGGCTGTTGCGGGTCGTCGCCGGATCGAACACGTAGGCTTCTTCCGCCGCGCCGGTACGGGCCACTTCCGACAGCGCTTGCGCGGCCTGGTGGATATCGGGCAGCACGAAAGATGCGTAATCGATTTCCGCAGGCGGTCGTATCATGCGCAGCGTGGCCTGCGTCTTGATACCCAGCGCGCCGCTATCGTGCAGGAAGCCGCCGGTCAGGTCCGGGCCGAAGGTGCGATAGAACGGTCGGCCGTTGCGAAACGCGGCCTGGCCTGTGTCGAGCAGGCTGCCGTCTGCCAGCAGCACCTGCAGGCCGAGCACTGTCTCTGCTGCGGTCCCGTAGCGACCGGTGCCCATGAACAGCGCACCGTTGGACAGGCCACCGCCAATCGTCGCGACGCTGCCGGAGAAGGTACCGAAGAACGGCAGCCGCAGGCCGAGCGGATCGAGTGCTTCGAAAATCTGCCGCCAGGTGACGCCGGCTTCTACCGTGATCAGCATGTCAC
>CBFCXA010000348.1:0-2300 GCA_965601985.1 uncultured Chromatiales bacterium
CTCACACCGGACTCATCGCGCTTCTGGCCAGCCGACGAGTACCGCACCGGCATCAGCCCGCCGAGCTTCGACAAGCAATTCGTGCGCGACTACCTGGAAACACTGCACTGGGACAAGCGCGCGCCAGGGCCGAAGTTGCCGGCAGATATCATCGCGAAGACCGGCGATAAGTACCGCCAGGCGTTAGCACTGCTCACGGCCTGACGGAGAGGTAGTCTGCGCTAGAATCGCCCGGGCAGGGATTGTTCCCGCCGAGGACGCAGCGTCATTGATTACCTGACCCAGAAACTTGAAGCCCTGCTCTGGTCCGACCGTATCGACCAGTTGCCCGCCCCGGCGGCGTGGCTCGCTAGCGTACTGCGCTTCGTCTACGCCGTGCTTCGTGACTCGATAGCCGGCAATCTGCCACTGCGTTCGATGGGCCTGGTCTACGTGACCATACTGTCGATCGTGCCGCTGATAGCGATCAGCTTCTCCGTGCTCAAGGGCTTCGGGTTCCATCGCCAGTTCGAACCGATGCTGTACAACTTTCTGGCGCCGCTGGGAGATCGCGGCGTCGAATTGACCAACCAGGTGATCGGTTTCGTGGAAAACATCAAGGGTGACGTGCTGGCCGGCATCGGCCTGGTACTGCTGTTCGTGACCACGGTTTCCATGGCTCAAAAAGTCGAAGACAGCTTCAATTTTGTCTGGCGCGTCGAGCGTTCCCGCAACCTGGCCCAGCGTCTGAGCGAGTATCTGAGCGTAATCCTGCTCGGACCGGTGGTCATGGTCACTGCGCTGACGCTACTGGCCAGCCTGGGCAACCTGGAAATTGTGCGCGAAGCCGCCGACATCGAAGCTGTCGGCGGCACGCTACTGCTGCTGGGCAAGCTCAGCCCTTACCTGCTGGTGATCGCCGGCTTCAGCTTCGTCTACTGGTTCCTGCCCAACACCCGCGTCAAGTTGAGCGCCGCGCTGATCGGCGGACTGGCCGGCGGTATCCTTTGGGCCTTCGCCGGTGCGGTGTTCACCAGTTTCGTAGCCGAATCCGCGCGTACGCTGACTATTTACGCAACCTTTGCGATCGTGCTGATCGCAATGATCTGGCTGTATCTGTGCTGGCTGATCCTGCTGGTCGGCGCGCAGGTCGCTTTCTACGTGCAGCATCCGGAGTACCTGCGCCTCGGCTACCGGCCGGTGAGTATCGGCAATCGCCAGCGCGAGGAGATCGCGCTCAGCGTAATGGGCATCGTCGCCGACGCGTTTCGTCGCGGCGTTTCCCACCCGAAGCTGGCAGACGTGTCAGACACGCTGGCTCTGCCCGCGGTAACCATGCTGCCGACCATCGAGCGACTCGCCGGCGCCGGGCTGCTGGTCCGCACCGACCGGGACGAGCTGATGCCCGGTCGCGATCCGGCGGAGATCCGCCTGACCGAGGTAATTGCGGCAACCCGAGAACCGCTGCGCCTGGACCTGTTCCCCGAGGGCCGCTGGCCGGACAGCGTCAGCCATGTCAGCCGGTCGATGGAGGACGCGCTGATCAAGGATCTCGGCGAGAAGTCAGTCTACGATCTGGCACCCGTCAAGGCGCAGGTTGCCGAGCCGGTCTAGCTGCCGGCAATGGTCATGCGGCCGACCAGCACCGAGCCGGTGCGAATCCCGCCGCGCAGGTCCGTATCCCTGGATACCGCTTCAATCGTCCGATACATGTCGCGCAGATTGCCGGCCACGGTGATTTCGGCAACCGGATACTGGATTTCGCCGTCTTCGACCCAGAAGCCCGCCGCACCCCGCGAGTAGTCGCCGGTCACGCCGTTGACGCCCTGCCCCATCAGTTCGCATAGCAGCAGGCCGCGCTGCATGCCCGCGAGCAGGTCTTCATCGCTCTCACCGGTATCCTGTACGACGAGGTTGTGGATACCCCCGGCGTTGCCGGTCGACTCCAGGCCCAGCTTGCGGGCGTAGTAGCTGCCGAGCACATAGTCCTGCAACACGCCGTCGCGGACCAGCTCGCGTGATGCGGTCGCAACGCCCTCGCTGTCGTAGGCGGCGCTGGCCAGGCCTCTCGGGATCAGCGGCTCTTCGCGCAGCTGCAGACGGTCGGCAAAAACCTGTTCACCTTTTGCATCGACCAGGAAACTCGCCTTCCGGTACAGGCTGCCGCCGCCGATCGCGGCAACGAAATGACCGAACAGGCTGCGTGCCAGAGGCGCCGGATACAGGACCGGCACTTCGGTGGTCTTCAGCTTCCTCGCGCACAGCCTCCGCAGGGCCTTGCGAGCTGCTTCGCGGCCGATCAGGCCGGGTCCGGTCAGTTC
>CBFCXA010000349.1:0-2289 GCA_965601985.1 uncultured Chromatiales bacterium
GGCGTCTTCGGCCACCAGTTCGAGAATCTCTTCGACCAGCTGCGGCACGGGCACGATCTCGCTCCTGGCGAGATCCAGCAGTCCCTCGTCCATCCCGTAGCGCATCGCGCGCCAGCGATTCTCGTTCAGCAGCATCAGGTTGTAGATGCGCCAGCGCTGGTTTCGCCGCCGCAGGCGGTACAGGCAACGCAGCAGGCAGGCGGTCAGCGCGGCCAGCGACACGGCATGATCCAGTCGCGTGCATACGTCGAAGATCCGCGTCTCCAGCGTCGGGTAGCGATCGCTGGGCCGCAGATCCCACCAGATCTTGGTCGCGTCCTCCAGCAGGCCGGCGTGCACCAGGACATCGACATGCCGGCGGTATTCGGCATAGCTTTCGAAACTCTCCGGCAGCCCGGTCCGTGGCAGCGCATCGAAAATCGTCAGCCGGTAAGAATGCAGTCCCGTATCGATACCTTCCCAGAAAGGCGAGGAAGTGCTCAGCGCCAGCAGATGTGGCAGGAAATAGCGCAGCTGCCCCATCAGGTCGATGCGCAACTCGTCGTCGTCGATGCCCACATGCACGTGCATGCCACAAATCAGCAGGCGCCGGGCCGCCGCCTGCATTTCGTCGGACAAGTCGCTGTACCGCGCAACCGGCGAGTGCTGCTGATCGACCCAGCGGCCGAACGGATGCGTGGAAGCCGCGATCGGCGCGAATCCGGATTTGCCGGCGACCTCGGCAACCACACGTCTCAGCTGCGCGAGATCGCGCCGCGCTTCGGCCACGCTGCGACAGACTCGCGTGCCGACCTCGATCTGCGATCGCAGTAACTCGGGGGATACCTGCGAACTGGTCAGCTTCTGGCACTCTTCCAGGATGCTCGCCGGCGGATCACTGACCAGGTCCAGGGTTTCCCGGTCGACCAGCAGGTACTCCTCTTCGATACCGAGCGTGAAACTGGGTTCCCGGAAGTGATTTTTGCCGGGCACGATCAGGCCGCGGGCGCGCCGGCGCCGGTCCAGTGTGTATACAGCGCCTGGTCATCGAGAATCGGTGCCAGAACCGCGCTCAGCCGCTCGGCCCAGTCCTGCGCGCCCTCCAGGGTCGTAATCAGATCCTGGCGCACCTCGATCGACACGTGCGGCAGGCCCTCGGCCTCGGCATGATGATCGATGGTGAAATCGGCCGGATGGCGCCCGGAATAGGGCTCGTTGTCGCCGACGCAAAGACCCGGATCGGCGGCCAGCCCGGCCATCAGCGGCGCCGGCAGCCGCGGATCCTTGTCCCACAGCACCCCGACCTGCCAGGGACGGCGCTCGCCGCCAAATGTCGGGGTAAAACTGTGTATCGCTATCAGCGCCGGGGCCGCGGCCTCCGCTTCGAGCGTCGCGAGTCCGTCCCGCACGCGATGATGATACGGCCAGTAAAGAGACTCGGCCCGCAAGCGGCGATCCGCATCGGCCAGGTTCGCGTTGCCGGGCACCTCGTGGCCGTCGCTGACTGCCGGGAAGGCAGTCGGATCGTCAAGCCTTCGATTGCAGTCGACCACCAGCCGCGAGTAGCCGCCGAGCACCGCCGGCAGACCGAGCCGTTCGGCGAGTATCCGGGTCAACGCGGCAGCACCGATGTCCAGCGCAATGTGATCGGCCAGCGCCGCCGCCGGCAGTCCGAGCGTACCGAGACGGCGCGGGATGCGCGCGGACGCGTGGTCGCAGACCAGCAGGGCCGGCCGCTGCGGCCTGCGCTCGAGCAGTTCGCAGGCCGGCGGCTCGTCGGCTTCCAGCAGATTCGGCAGAGTGGCTTGGGGTGTCGCGTTCACAGTTTCCGGTCGGTCCTCGCTGCGCAGATGTTTACGGGCCGCCCGCGCCGCCGTCAAGCGTGAAAGTGACCCGGTTCATGGTGCACGACTCGGCCATCGGTTATGTTGCGCTTCCCCGACTCGAGTTGCGAAGGAAGCGGCAGCGTGTCTGAAGGTAGCGTACTGGTCACCGGCGGAGCCGGATACATTGGCAGCCACGTCTGCCGACAACTGACAGAAGCCGGCGAAGACGTCGTGGTGCTGGACAATCTGACCACCGGCTTTCGCTCGGCCGTGCTGTCGGCGGAGCTGATAGTCGGCGACACCGGCGACGAGGAACTGGTCAGCCGGATTATTCGCGAACGCAAGGTGAAGACTGTCCTGCATTTCGCCGCGCACACGATCGTGCCGGAATCGGTCGCCGACCCGCTGAAGTACTATCGCAACAACACCTGCTCCAGCCGCAACCTGCTCCAGTGCGCGCTGGATGGCGGCGTAGAGCATTTCG
>CBFCXA010000350.1:0-2259 GCA_965601985.1 uncultured Chromatiales bacterium
GGCGCGCACCAGTTTTGAGGACCGGCTTATGCGACTCCTAATCACTCTTCTACTCTCCGTCCTGCTGACCGGGCCGGCTTTCGCCAAGACGCTCGATGTCGTGACGACGAGTTCCACGGGGGCGCTGCTGGTTCGCGAGGTGGCCGGCGGGCATGCGCGAATTACGGTGCTCGGACCGCCAGACCGGGATCTCCACTACCTGCAGGCCCGGCCCAGCATGATGCGGGCCCTGCGCGGTGCCGACCTGCTCGTTGCCGTGGGCGCCGACCTGGAAATTGGCTGGCTGCCGGTCGCCATACGCCAGGCCGCCAACCCGGCTATCCAGCCGGGCAAGGGCGGCTACTTCGAGTTCGCCATGCATGTCAGCCTGCTGGACGTGGGCGGCGTCGCGGACCGTGCCCTGGGTGATGTTCATCCCCTCGGTAACCCGCATGTCCACATGGACCCGGAACGGGTCGCGCAGATCGCGATGGCGCTGGCCGATCAATTTGCCGCACTGGACCCGGAGCATGCCAGCCACTTTCACCAGCATGCGGCGGATTTCGTGGCAGAGATCGAGGCAAAGATGCCCGAGTGGCGGAGCCGCCTTGTCGACGCCCCGGGTGCGGTGCTCTTTCACCAGGACGCCAATTACCTGTTCTACCTGTTCGATGTGCCCATTCACGGATTCCTCGAACCCGTTCCCGGCATTCCGCCGACTGCATCGCATATCAAGTCGCTGACCGATAGCCTGGAGGGAAAACAGGGGGTCGTGCTGCATACGAGTTTTCAGCCTGAGCGGGCGCCGCAGGCGCTGGCCCGGGCACTCGACTGGCCGGTGGTCCGCCTCTCACTGGAACCGCCGGTTGACGCAAGGGGCGCCGAATACCTTGCGCATATCGACAGCTGGGTCGACGCCATGGCAACGTCGCCATGAACGCGGCGCCGCTGCTCACGGTGACGAGCCTGGAGGCAGGCTACGACGACCCGGTCGTCGGGCCCATTTCGTTTACCGTCAGCAAGGGCGAAGTGTTCGGGCTGGTTGGACCGAACGGCTCGGGTAAATCGACATTGCTGAAGGCGATCGCGGATCATGTGCGCATCTTCAACGGCGACATCGAGCTTCGCCCGGGCATAACGGTTGCCTGGCAGGACCAGCAGCCGGTGCGCCTGCCCGAGATGCCGTTCAGCGGCCGCGAGTACCTGAAGTACGCCGAGGCGGACACCGGTGAGCCGCCCGCTCAGCTCGATGCCTGGCTGGATGATCGCGTCGACTCGCTGAGCGGCGGGCAGTTCCAGCTGCTTGGCTGCTGGACGGTCATTGGCAGCCAGGCCGACTTCCTGATGCTCGACGAACCGACCAACAACCTGGACCTCGAAAGCGAAGCAACGCTGGTCGATGTCCTGTCACGGCCGCAGGACGACCGGGGCGTGTTACTGGTCAGCCACGATCGCACCTTCCTGGACAGGGTGTGCGACCGAATACTGGATGTTAGCAAGTGAATTTCGAGCTGCTTTTCGACCCGCTGTTTCGCACGCCTTTTCTCGTCGGGCTGATCATGGCCGCGGTCCTGCCGTTGCTGGGCAACCTGCTGCGACTGCGCGACGAATGGCTCGCCGCACTGGGTCTTGCCTACCTGGCCGGCGCAAGCGGCCTGGTAGGTCTTGCCGTCGGCATACCCGCGGTTCTCGGCGCGCCGCTCGGCGCGCTTGCCGGCGCCGTCGTCAAGGCATTCGGGCGGTTCCGCGGCAACACGGTCTACGCAATGATGGTGGTGATCGGCTGGGCTGCGACGATGCTCGTTGCAGCCAACTCATCGCTCGGCAGTCTCGTCGGTCACGCGCTGGTCGAGGGACAGCTCTATTTCGCCGGCCCCATACACCTCGGCGCGGCAGCGATCGTTGGCACACTGTCCGCGCTGGCCCTCCCCGTTCTGATGCCTGCGCTGGTCCGGTCGAGGCTGTTGCCCGGCCACGAAGTGTCGAATCGGCAGGCGGCCTGGCGCTGGCACCTGGGCTTCGACCTGCTGGCCGCGCTGGGCATGGCGGTCGGCGCCGGCACGCTCGGCCTGATGGGCGCGTTCGCGCTCGCATTCGTGCCGCCGTGGGCCGCGTTCCGAATCGCCCGTAACTGGCGGCACTGCCTGTGGATCAGCGTCGCGATCGGTGTGTTGACCTATATCGCAGCCTTCATCATCGCGCTGAGCTTCGACCAGCCGTTCGGACCCGCACTGGTTGCCGTGCTGGTTATTACCACCGGCGCGGTCGTGCTCGTCCGCA
>CBFCXA010000351.1:0-2259 GCA_965601985.1 uncultured Chromatiales bacterium
GTCGGCGCGCAGGGACGCGCGCCGCCGAGCCTACAGGGACGTATTCACGGCGTGACCCCGCAAGCCCCTTCCCGCAGCGCCAAGTCCGGCTACTTAAGCAGAGTTCTCTGCCGCACTAATCGAGAATCCAAAAGAAGCACGCCGCCCAGGAACGAGCAGCGCCAACGGCAATCAGCCGAGCGCCGCAATCACCGCATCACCCATCTCGACCGTACCGATCGCCGGCCCATCCCCCGCGACGTCGGCGGTCCGATGTCCGTCTTCCAGTGCGCGCATCACCGCTGCCTGGATGCTCGCGGCCAGCTCCGGCTGGCCCAGCGAGTAATCCAGCATCAGTGCAACGCTCAGGATCGTGCCGCAGGGATTCGCGATGCCGCGCCCGGCGATATCCGGAGCCGAGCCGTGGATCGGCTCGTACAGGCCGCGGCGCTCTGAATTCAGTGAGGCCGACGGCAGCATGCCCATCGAGCCGACCAGCATCGAGGCCTCGTCGGTCAGGATGTCGCCGAACATGTTCTCGGTCACGATCACGTCGAAATCGGCGGCGCGCGAGAGCAGGTGCATGGTCGCCGCGTCTACCAGCACGTGTTCCAGCTCCAGCTGCGGGTAGTCGCTGCTGATGACTTCCGTGGTCACGTCGCGCCACAGGCGGGACGTGTCCAGCACATTGGCTTTGTCGACCGACGTCAGTTTGCCGCGGCGTGCAGCAGCCAGGTCTGCGGCCATGCGCACGACGCGCTCGATCTCCGGTCGGGTATAGGTACACAGATCGCTGGCTGCATCGGCGCTGCGGCTTTTTTCGCCGAAATAGATGCCACCGGTCAGCTCGCGCACCACCAGGATATCGACGCCGGCCAGCCGCTCCGGCTTCAGGGGCGAGGCGTCGTACAGGGTAGGGTGGGTGGTGACCGGTCTCAGGTTCGCATAGACCTTCATGGCCGCGCGCAGGTCCAGCAGACCTTGTTCCGGGCGTACCTTCAGGTTCGGGTCGTTCCAGCGCGGGTCGCCGACCGCGCCGAGCAGTACCGCGTCAGCTTCGAGCGCCAGCGCTCGGGTTTCCGCCGGGAACGGTTCGCCGCTTGCGTCGATGGCGGCGCCGCCGACCAGCGCTTCGCGCACTTCGATGGCGAAGCCGGCACGCTCGGCCGCGGCGTTGAGTACGCGCAGCGCCTCGCGGGTGACCTCCGGACCGATGCCGTCGCCCGGCAGCGCGGCGATCAGGGCTGCCACGGGCGATTCTGTTCGAACTGGGTGATTTCCGCGTCTCGGTTCAGCAGGTAGCCCAGCTGATCTACGCCTTCCATCAGGCAGTGCTTGGAGAAGCCGTCGAGCGGGAACTCGACGCTGCGACCGTCCGGCAGGCTCAGCGTCTGGCTCTCGACGTCGACGGTGACCGTGGCGCCCGGGTTATCGATCAGCCAGGCGTGGATCTCGGCCGGCACGACCACCGGCACCAGGCCGTTCTTCAGCGAGTTGCTGCGGAAGATGTCGGCGATCTGGGTACTGATGACCGCGCGAAAGCCGAAGTCGACCAGGCCCCAGGGCGCGTGCTCGCGCGACGAGCCGCAGCCGAAGTTATTGCCGGCGACGAGGATGTTCGCGTCTTTCGCGCCAGGCTGATTGAGCGCGAAATCGGCAATCGGCTCGCCCTGCTTGTCGTAGCGCCAGTCGGCAAAGGCGGCATCGCCCAGCCCGGCCTTGTCGGTGGTGGTCAGGTAGCGGGCCGGCATGATCTGATCGGTGTCGATGTCTTCCTGCGCCATGACCACGGTCGGGGATTGGATGCGAGTGACTTTTTCCATTGTTCGGTCTCCGTGCCGGGTCATTGGGCCAGCAGTTCGCGGGGGTCGGCAATCGTGCCGGCAATCGCCGATGCGGCGGCCGTGGCCGGGCTGGCCAGCACGGTGCGCGCGCCCACGCCCTGGCGGCCTTCGAAATTGCGGTTACTGGTGCTGACGCAGAGCTTGCCGGCCGGCACCACATCGCCATTCATGCCCAGGCACATCGAGCAGCCCGATTCGCGCCACTCAGCGCCGGCTGCGGTGAATATTTTGTCCAGCCCCTCGGCTTCTGCCTGGTGCTTAATCGACTGCGAACCCGGCACCACCAGCATTCGAACGTTGTCGGCGACCTTGCGGCCCTTCAGGAATTTCGCCGTCTCGCGCAGGTCGTTGATGCGCGAGTTGGTGCAACTGCCGACGAACACCACGTCGACCGGTGTACCCATCATCTGCTGACCGGGTTGCAGGCCCATGTAGT
>CBFCXA010000352.1:0-2252 GCA_965601985.1 uncultured Chromatiales bacterium
GGGTTGTTGTAGGGGGAGTGGGGGGGGGTGGGTTTGGTGGGGGTTGTGCGTGCGCTGCGCCGCCGGCACTACGCGCACTTTCTCTACGAGACCACGGTCGGTGCCGGCCTGCCGATCATCGAAACGCTGCGCGACCTGGCGCGGACCGGCGACGAGATCGTCAGCATCGAAGGCATCTTCTCCGGCACGCTGGCCTATCTGTTCAATGTCTACGACGGCAGCAAGCCGTTTTCCGCCATCGTGCGCGAAGCCCGGGATGCCGGCTTCACCGAACCGGACCCGCGGGACGACCTTTCGGGCATGGATGTCGCGCGCAAGGTAATCATCCTCGGCCGCGAAATCGGCATGGAACTCGAACTGGAGGATCTGCAGGTCGAGAGCCTGGTGCCCGCGACGCTGACCGGTGTCAGCATCGACGAGTTCCTGGACCGCCTGCCCGAGTACGATGACCAGATGCAGGCGCGCTGGCAGGCCGCCGTTGCCGAAGGCAAGGTGCTGCGCTATGTCGGCCGCCTGAACCGTGACGACGGCGCGCAGGTCAGCCTGCAGACCCTGGACAGCGACCACCCGTTCGCGCGTATCAACCTGACCGACAACGTGTTGCGCTACCAGACCGCGCGCTACAGCGACAACCCGCTGGTCGTGCAGGGACCGGGGGCCGGGCCGGATGTGACCGCGGCCGGGGTGTTTGCCGACCTGCTGCGGCTGGCCACCTACCTTGGCGCGGGGCGCTAGATCAGCGATGGAATTCACCAGTACCCGGGGCAGCGATGCGGTTTCGCTGGAACGCGCCATCATGTCCGGCACCGCGCCGGACGGCGGCCTGTACGTGCCAGCGTCGCTACCGGTGTTTCAGCCGCAAGACTTTGCCGGTCGCGAAAGTCTGTCCGAAATCGCGGCCCTGCTGCTCGCGCCTTTTGCGGCGGGCTCGACGCTCGAAGCGCATCTGGAAGGCATCTGCAGCGACGCGCTGAATTTTCCGACGCCCCTGAGACCGCTGGAAGCCTCACCGGGCCTGTCGGTACTGGAGATGTTTCACGGCCCGACCGCGGCCTTCAAGGATGTCGGCGCGCGCTTTCTCGCGGCCAGCATGGCGCAGATCGTGGCCGACGGTGTGCATGCCGAGCCACCGGTCACCATCCTGGTGGCCACGTCCGGCGACACCGGGGGCGCGGTTGCAGCGGCCTACCATCGCCGGCCGGGCCTGCGCGTGGTGGTGCTGTTTCCGGACGGGCGCGTGTCGCCGCGCCAGCAACACCAGCTGACCTGCTGGGGCGACAACGTGATCTCGCTGTCGGTGCGCGGGGAGTTCGACGACTGCCAGCGCCTGGTCAAGCAGGCTTTCGCAGACACCGGACTGCGGGAGACGCACCACCTGTGCTCGGCCAACAGCATCAACGTCGGGCGTCTGCTGCCGCAGGCCGCGTACTACGCCAAAGCCAGTCTCGAGCACTGGCGCGCGACAGGCGAGCCGCTGAATTTCATAGTGCCGACCGGTAACCTCGGCAACGGTTTCGCCTGCGTGTGGGCGCGGCGAATGGGGCTGCCGATCGACCGGATCGTATTCGCGACCAATGCCAACACCACGATCCCGGATTTCCTGGCCAGCGGCGAGTGGCAGCCGCGGCCGAGCATTGCAACGCTGGCCTCGGCCATGGATGTCGGCGACCCGAGCAACATGGAACGCCTGCGGGCGCTACTCGGTGGGGCGGAGGAAATCGGCCGGGAGGTTACCGCACAGGCGGTCGATGACGAGACCATTCGCGCGACCATCGTCGACGAGTACCGTCGCCATACGATTGCCTGGTGTCCGCATACCGCGACCGGGCTGCACGTGTATCGCGAGCTCTCGGTCGAGGAGCAGCGGGCCGGTCACTGGGCGGTGGTGGCGACCGCGCATGCGGCCAAGTTCGACACCATTGTCGAGCCACTGCTAGACATTCACGTCGAACCGCCTCCGGAACTTGCCGAGCTGCTCAGCTGGCCGGCGCGATTCGCGACCATTGACCCGTCACTGAATGAACTGGCGACCCGGCTGTAGCCGCAGGCACGGTGGTGTAGCGGAATGCCATTGAGCGATTCGCAGACCCTGTACCTGGCGATCGCGACCGGCGTCGTGCTGGTGGCGCTCATATTTGCGCTATGGTTGCGGCGTCGCCGGCGCCAGCGCGAGCCGGATGCGCGACTTCGCGCCGTGGCCGAAGACTTGCTTGCCAACTTCCTGCTGCCCGACGGTGATGACGGCGAGATCC
>CBFCXA010000353.1:0-2247 GCA_965601985.1 uncultured Chromatiales bacterium
GGTTTCTCGCTGCATGCCCTCCATTCTAGGTATCCCCGCTGCGAACCGGAATCGCTTCTGCCGTGGCCCGAGCCCTGCAAGGCTGAGATCATCCCGCCTCTTTCCATCACCCGGGGCTTCAACAATGCCAAGCGTGCTGATTACCGGCGCCAACCGCGGGCTCGGCCTGGGCCTGGCCCGGAGCTTCGCGGCCGACGGCTGGCAGGTGCTGGCCTGCTGCCGCTCGCCGTCGCAGGCGGATGACCTCAAGGCGCTGGCTGACCAGCATCCGGGCCGGGTCAGCCTGCATGAACTCGACGTCGCCGATCACGATCAGGTGGATGCGCTGGCCGCAGCACTCGACGGGCAGGCTATCGACATACTCATTAACAATGCCGGCACCATCGGCCCGCGCGACCCCGGCCATGAGAACCTGCACAGGCAGTTCTTCGGCACGCTGGACTACGACGCCTGGATGTACGTGTTTCGCGTAAATACCTTCGGCCCGGTCAAGATGGCCGAGGCGCTGCTGCCCAACCTGCTGGCCGGCGAGCAGAAAAAGATCGTGAACCTGTCGAGCACCATCGGCTCGCTGGTGGAAGAGAACATCCCGGTGTTCGCGTACAGCACCAGCAAGACCGCGCTGAACAAGGCGATGCGCCTGCTCTCGGTCCAGCTCCAGGAGCAGGGCATCGCGGTCGGTATTTTCTGTCCCGGCCACGTGAAGACCGACCTCGGCGGCGAAGGCGCCCTGCTGGAGATCGACGAGAGCATCGCGGGCCTGCGCCGCATCATCGACGAGCTGGATATGCAGCGCAGTGGCGAGTACCGACGCTACAACGGCGAGCAGATCGCCTGGTAGCCGCTCACTGATTGGCCCCGTGTAAACTTCGCGGCCCCGCCGCAGGAGCGTTTCGACCATGACCCAGTCTTTCCATCCCCCGGTCCGCACGCTGATGGGCCCTGGCCCGTCGGACGTGAACCCGCGCATCCTCGAGGCGCTGTCGCGCCCCACCATCGGCCACCTGGACCCGGCCTTTATCGGCCTGATGGACGAGATCAAGGCGCTGCTGCAGTACGCCTTCCGGACCAGGAGCGAGCTGACCATGCCGGTGTCGGCTCCGGGTTCGGCCGGCATGGAAACCTGCTTCGTAAACCTGGTGATGCCCGGCGACAAGGTAGTGATCGCGCAGAACGGCGTGTTCGGCGGGCGAATGAAAGAGAACGTCGAGCGTTGCGGCGGCACCGCGGTGATGGTGCAGGACGACTGGGGTCACACCGTCGACTTACAGAAAGTCGCCGACGCGCTGAAAGCCAACCCCGATGCAAAAGTGCTCGCGTTCGTACATTCCGAAACCTCGACTGGCGCGCGCTCGGACGCGCAGGCGCTGTGCGCTCTGGCCGCCGAACACGATTGCCTGAGCATCGTCGACACGGTCACCACGCTGGGCGGCATCGAGCTGGATGTCGACGGCTGGGGTGCCGACGCGGTGTATTCCGGCACGCAGAAGTGTCTGTCCTGCGTGCCGGGCCTGTCGCCGGTGACCTTCAGCGAAAAAGCCCAGGCCGCAATCCAGTCGCGCGGACAGCGCGCGCAGAGCTGGTTCCTGGACCTCGAGCTGGTGATGGCTTACTGGGGCGAGGGCGCACAGCGCAGCTATCACCACACCGCGCCGATCAATTCGCTCTATGCGCTGCACGAGTCGCTGGTGATCCTGAAAGAAGAGGGCCTGGAAAACGCCTGGGCCCGGCACCGGCTCAACCACGAAGCGCTTGCTGCCGGGCTGGAAGCACTGAACATCGAGTTCCTGGTCGACGCCGAGTACCGGCTGCCGCAGCTCAACTGCGTGCGTTTCCCGGCCGGCGTCGACGATGCGGCGGTCAGAAAGCAGCTGTTGCAGGAATTTTCACTCGAGATCGGTGCCGGTCTCGGCCCGCTGGCCGGCAAGGTCTGGCGCATCGGGCTGATGGGTTTCGCCAGCAACGAGAAGAACGTGCTGTTCTGCCTCGGCGCGCTGGGAGCGGTGCTGGCCGGGCAGGGCGTGAAAGTGGATGCGGGCGAGTCGGTCAGCGCGGCGCGCGCAGTCTACACTGCGGCTGCCTGACGGCTTAGCGATCTTGAAACGCAAAAAGTACGAAGCTCGGCTGGCCGAACTGCATGCCGAACTCTGCCACCTGCAGGACTGGGTGAAAGAGCACAACAAGCGTGTCGTGGTCATCTTCGAGGGCCGCGATGCGGCCGGCAAGGGCGGCACGATCAAGCGCTTC
>CBFCXA010000354.1:0-2237 GCA_965601985.1 uncultured Chromatiales bacterium
GACACGGAACCGGCGGAACCCTGGCTGGAACCGCGGCTGACGCCAAGCACCGGCGCTGATCGCGGCCCGGTGCTGGTTACGATCGAGTACGAGATCGACCCGGACCAGGCTGACGGTTTCGTCAGCGCGATGCAGGACGTGCGCCGGGTCCGCCTGGGCAACGGCTCGATGGCCTGGGGCCTTTACCAGGACGTAGAGAACGAAAGTTGTTTCCGGGAAACCTTCGTCGACGAATCCTGGCTGTCACACCTGCGCCAGCGCTTTCGCGTGACCCGTTCGGACCGGCGCGCAATGGACGAGGCGCTGGCCTATCACCAGGGCAGCGAACTGCCGCGTATCAGCCACCACATCGCGCCGCCTCGGCCCGCCCGGCGTTAGCCGGGGTTGCCGATCGAGCGCAGGAATTCCTCGCGAATCCGGTCATTGTCGGCAAACTCACCGAGCATCTCGCTGGTGACCATGCTCACGCTGGTCTTATTCACGCCCCGGGTGGTCATGCACTGGTGCTGCGCTTCGACCACGACCGCGACGCCGCGTGGCTCGAGCGCGCTGTTGATGGCCTGGGCGATTTCTGCCGTCAGCCGCTCCTGCACCTGCAGGCGGCGCGTCAGCGCTTCGACCATGCGCACCAGCTTGCTGATACCGGCGAGCCGCTGGTCGGGCAGATACGCCAGGTGCACTTTGCCAAGCATCGGCGCCATATGGTGCTCGCAGTGGGATGCAAACTGGATATCGCGCAGCGTGACGACGCGCTGGTAGTTACCAACCGCCTGAAACGACGCGCCGAGAATCTCGGCCGGATCCTGCGCATAGCCGGCGAAGTAGTCTCCGAACGCGCCGGTGACGCGCTTGGGTGTTTTGCGCAGGCCGGGTCGATCGGCATCCTCGCCGATCCAGCGCAGCAATGTGCGCACCGCCGCCTCGGCTTCTTCGCGGCTCGGCCGGCCGGTTTCCTCAGTCATGGGCGTGATTCCTTTGCTTGCAGACCGGCCAGGTCTTCCGGCCGGTTCATGTTGTTCAGCGCGTCGGGAGCCGGCGGCTGCACCAGTTTCGCAGCCTGCCGCTGCAGGAAGTCGCGGGGTGATAGCCCCTCACCTGCCTGCAGGTCGGAAAAGAGTTCGAGCCCGGACGCCTCGTAGATGGCACAAAGCGGCTCCGGCAGGCCATCAGCCGGGCTGCGGACCGCGGTCGCGACCCGTGAGGTATCGCGCGCCCGGCACAGGGCGGCCAGCGTCGCTTCATCGAGACCCGGCAGGTCACAGGCCACCACCAGCCAGGCACTCTCGGCAGAAGCAGCGCGCGCGGCCAGCAGCGCGGCCGGCGGGCCGTCCTTTCCCGGCGGATCCACCAGCAGTGGAAACCGGCGCCTGAGGATATCGCCGGTCTGATCCGGCCGGACACTCACGCGAACTTCCTTACAATGCGGCCCCAGCAGCGCCACGGTTCGCTCCAGCAGGGTCTGGCCGTCGATCTCTACGCCGGCCTTGTCGCGGCCGAAACGGCGACTGCGACCCCCGGCCAGTACCAGCCCCCTGAGCGACGCAGTCATCCCGCGGCGGCCTGGTAATCGCTCTTGCCGCCGCTCTTGCTCAGCAGCCGCACCGATTCGATCACCATGTCGTGCGACAGCGCCTTGCACATGTCGTACACCGTCAGCGCCGCAACCGTTGCGCCGGTCAGCGCCTCCATCTCGACCCCGGTCTTGCCGGTGACCCGCACGCGGCAGTTGATCGCCAGGCGCTCACGCTCGGTATCGATCTCGATGCGGCAACCTTCGATGCCCAGCGGATGACAGAAAGGGATGAGCTCGTGCGTGCGTTTCACCGCCTGGGTCCCGGCGATGATCGCGGTCTGCAGCACCGGCCCCTTGGGACCCTGTATCTCGCCATCGACCAGCGCGGCCCGCACCGCCGGCGGCAGATACACGCTGGCCTGCGCGACAGCTTCGCGACGGGTGACGGCTTTGTCACCCACCTCGACCATGGTCGGCTGGTTGTTATCGTCGATGTGGGAAAGCTTGTCGCTCACGCGTCCTCCACGCAAAGCCGCTTTGCTGCGAGTGATTCAGCCCAGCTGATATCATGGCGCTGCCCGCGGCGCAGGGCGATTCGCTGCGATCGGCACGCCAATAGTCTACGCCCAGGCACCAGTTTACCCGCGCGCAGGAACCCGCTCTATGGGCCGCAATATCATCGAAAAACTCTGGGACGAGCACAAAGTCGCCGACCTGCCGGACG
>CBFCXA010000355.1:0-2193 GCA_965601985.1 uncultured Chromatiales bacterium
ACCCGGGTGATCACGGTCGCGCGAGCAGAGAATGCGGCGCCGCTGGCCGCGACCCTGGCCCCGCAGATCGCTGCACTCGCGGACGGCTACGACTACCTTCTGGCGCCTTCCACGACCTTCGGGAAGGACGTGCTGCCCAGGGCCGCGGCGCTGCTCGGCGTCGGGCAGATCAGCGACATCATGCAGGTAGTCGGCCCGCGCAGTTTTCAACGGCCGATCTATGCCGGCAACGCGCTGATCACGGTCGAGGTGCCCGAGGGCCAGCTGGTGGTCGGCACCGTGCGCGTAGCCTCCTACCGGGCCGCTGCACAGGGCGGCAGCGCAGCTGTTGAAGCTGCCGACCTGACCGTCGAGCTGCCGACGCACAGCCGCTTTGTCGAGCTGCAGTCCGGCGGCGGCGATCGTCCGGACCTGCAGACGGCCAAGGTAGTGGTGTCCGGCGGCCGCGGAGTCGGCAGCGCCGACAACTTCGCCGTGCTCTACCAGCTCGCCGATAATCTCGGCGCGGGCGTGGGCGCTTCGCGCGCCGCGGTTGACGCCGGATACGTACCCAACGATATGCAGGTCGGGCAGACCGGCAAAATCATTGCGCCGGAACTCTATATGGCTTTCGGTATTTCCGGCGCCATCCAGCACCTGACCGGCATCAAGGACGCCGGCACCATCGTCGCCATCAATAAGGATGCCGAAGCACCGATTTTCGAGATCGCCGACATCGGCCTGGTCGGCGACCTGTTCGAAGTGATCCCGGAGCTCGAGAAGCAGCTAGGCGGCGGCTGAGCCGGCCGTGACAACAGAGTGAGCAGCCAGGCCGGCGCGGCCTCGCCCCGCGCGATCAATATCTGGCTGCTGAGCCTGGCGAGTGCGTTATCGCCGTTCGGCATGGTCGTGGTCGTGCCCACGCTGGGTGCGCTGGCGCGCGACTTCGATATCAGCTTCGGCGAAGCCCAGTTCCTGATTTCAGCCTACTTGTTCGGGCTCGGCGCGTCACAGCCCTTCAGCGGCCTGCTCTGCGACCGGCTCGGGCGACGCCCGGTTCTGCTGGGCGGGTTCGTGGTTTTCGTACTGGCCAGCCTCGCCTGCGCCGTGGTCGACAACATGACGGCGCTGGTCGCCATGCGCTTCGTCCAGGCCATCGGTGTCAGCGTCGGCACCGTGGCGAGCCGCGCCATCGTCCGCGATACTCACGACGAGGCAGGCACGGCGCGAGCGCTGGCCACCATCGCAGCCGCAATGGGAATCGCGCCGGTGATTGCGCCGGTGATCGGCGGTCTGGTCGCGGAATTTGCCGGGCCGCAGGCGGTGTTCCTGGTCAGTGCCGGCCTCGGCGCGCTGGCCTGGCTCAGCATCCTCGCGCGCCTCGAGGAAACCCGACCACCGGGCGTGCTGGAAGCATCGCGCAATGCGCATCTGGCGGCCGACTACCGGCAACTGCTCGGCTCGCGCGTGTTCATGGGCTACACGCTGATGTTCGGTTTCGTGCAGGGTGGGTTTTTCTGTTTCCTGGCAGTCGGCGCCGCGGTGTTCGAAACGGATCTCGGCATGGGCCCGCGCGAGTTCGGCCTGGTCTGGGGCCTGATGGCGATCGCCTACGTTGCCGGTGCGGCGCTCGCCAACCCGCTGACCGGACGGCTCGGCATGCGGCGGGTCGTCTACCTCGGCCTGGCGCTAACCTTTTTTTCCGGCTGGGGAATCACGCCGGCCGTATATCACAACTGGAACAATCCTCAGGTCGGCGATCAGACGACATTTGGAGCGGACGTGCACGTCAATTTGCTGGCCAACCGGCTACGCATCAGCCTGGGCGCGCGCGATATAATCAACGATGCGGGGGATACGGTTTTCGTGACCATTGGTGTCACGGATCTGCCCGGTATCCTCTACTGGCTAAGTCGATAATAGGGCCATCAGTGTGGCATTGATGTCATTTGTGCCAATGGTTAACTCGTGGCCGGCATACGGATTCCTCTATCGGTCGAGTACGCTCAGCACCTTTCCGATGCCATCACGGAAAGCTAGACTGGTCTTGGGCGGCAGCATCTCTTTCAATTTATTCGGTGGGATCACGGAGGTGCCGATAAGGGTTCCACGCTTCCAACAGGCTGAATTGAAAGCATAAACCGGGCCATGTTCAGGTGAGTTTAGCCAGACGTAGTCTGTTGTCGTTTGAGTATCCATCGAGTAAGGGTATAG
>CBFCXA010000356.1:0-2164 GCA_965601985.1 uncultured Chromatiales bacterium
TGCGGATCAGACCGGACGGTAATGCAGACTTTCTCGCGCTGCTCGGCCAGGTTCGCGACACCACCCTGGCTGCCTTCGATCACCAGGATCTGCCGTTCGAGAAACTGGTCGAAGCCCTGCAGCCGGTGAGACGTCTCAGTCACGCGCCGCTGATCCAGGTGATGTTCGTGTTGCAGAACGCGCCCTGGGAAGCTCAGCCGATGCACGGCCTGGAGGTGACGCCGGCGGAGATCGCGCCCGGGCGGTCTGCGAAGTTCGACCTGAGCCTGTCGGTATCGGCTTACGACGGCGAGCTCTGGCTGAATTTCGAATACAACGCGGACCTGTTCGACCAGGAAAGCATCGCGCGCATGGCACGTGCGTTCGAAGGCCTGCTGTGCGCGGCGCTCGAGGATCCGAGCTGCCGCCTTGCGCGATTGCCTGTCGGCAGCAGCGAACAGACCGCGACGCAGCTGCCACCCATGGTCGACGTACCGACAGTGGCGGGCGTCGACGAACTCATAGCCGATCAATGCCGGCGCAGCGCGGACGCGCACGCCGTCGCGGACTCGTGCCGGCGCTGGAAATATACGCAGCTGCTCGAACGCGCCGATGCCATTGCCGCGGCACTCGCTGACCTCGGGGCAGGCCAGAATGTTGCGGTCGCGATCTGTCTCGAGCGTTCGGCGGTCCTGGTATCGGCGGTGCTGGGCATCTGGCGCAGCGGCGCGGCCTACCTGCCGCTGGATCCCGCCTTTCCGCAAGCGCGACTCGACGCAATGCTGGAAGACTCGGGCGCGCCGATCCTCATCAGCGATGACCCCGATGCATTTGCCGACTACGCCGGCAGTCGACTGTTGCTCGATAACGACGCGAGGCTCGTCGACGTCGTTCGTGGCGAACGCGATATCAATCCACTTTCGGCCGGCGAGCGTCTGGCCTACCTGATGTACACCTCCGGCTCCACGGGCAAGCCGAAGGGCGTAATGGTGCCGCAGTCGTCGGTGGTGAATTTCCTCGCCAGCATGGCGCAGGAGCCCGGCATCGACGCTGCCGATCGTCTGCTCGCAGTCACGACATTGAGTTTCGACATCTCGGTGCTGGAACTCATGCTGCCGGTGCTGGTTGGCGCGTCGGTGTATGTGGCGTCGTCGGAAGAGGTCGCGGACGGGAGCAGGCTGGCGCGTCTGCTGGTCGACGAGGACATCAGCGTGATGCAGGCGACGCCGGCAAGCTGGCGGCTGTTACTCAACGCCGGCTGGCACGGGCACCCGGGGCTGAAGATGCTCAGTGGCGGTGAGCCGCTGGATCCTTCGCTCGCCGGCGAACTGCTGGCCCGCGGTGCGTCGCTGTGGAACCTGTACGGCCCGACCGAGACGACCATCTGGTCCAGTGTCGCGCGCATCGACGATCCGCAACGGATCACTATCGGGCGACCGGTCGCGAATACGTCACTGTACGTCTGTGACGCATCCGGCGAGCTGCAGCCGCCGGGCGTGCCGGGCGAGCTGTGCATCGGCGGTGCGGGCGTCGCACTGGGCTACCTGCACCGGCCGGAACTGACCGCCGAGCGCTTCGGGCCGGATCCGTTCAGCCAGGAGTCGGGCGCGCGGCTGTACCGAAGCGGTGACCGGGCCCGCTGGCGCAGCGACGGTGAGCTGGAACTGCTGGGCCGGCTGGACCGACAGGTGAAGCTGCGCGGCTTCCGCATCGAGCTGGGCGAGATCGAGGCGGCGCTGCTGGAGCAGCCCGGGGTCTCGGCGGCTGCGGTGGAACGCAAAGACGCGCCGGACGGTGATGCGCGTCTTGTGGCCTGGGTAGTCGGCACGCGCGACGAGGTGACGCTGCGTACGGGCCTGGCCGAGCGCTTGCCGGGGTACATGCTGCCCGCGGCCTGGGTGTGGCTGGACGCGTTGCCGCTGACGCCGAACGGCAAGCTGGATCGTGCGGCGCTGCCGGCGCCGGCCTGGCGCGGTGCTGATCGGTCGGGCCGGGCGCCGGCGACGCCGCTGGAAGGGCTGGTGGCCGAAGTGATGGGCGCGGTGCTGGGTGTCAGCGGGCTTGCCGCGACGGATGATTTTTTCGCCCGCGGCGGACATTCGCTGCTGGCCACGCGCCTGGTCGCGCGGCTGCGCGAGCTGCTGGGCGTGGAGCTGCCGCTGCGCGCGGTGTTCGAGTCGCCGAC
>CBFCXA010000357.1:0-2124 GCA_965601985.1 uncultured Chromatiales bacterium
CGAGTACCCCGATGCCGGCCAGTAATACGATCAGCTGATGGTTCACAAAGCGGTACTCTCCTGCCGACTCGCAGTGTAACCAAGGACTCCTGCGCTAAGCTTGAGGGCTATAAACGGTGGAGCACGGTCATGGGCGAGGAGTATTCGGAGATTGACGATCGACTGATGCGCTGGATCGGCCAACAGCACCTGTTCTTCGTGGCCACCGCGCCGCTCAGCGGTGATGGCATGGTCAACTGCTCGCCGAAAGGGCGCGATACGCTGCGCATACTCGGCCCGCGCGAGATCGCCTATCTCGACCTCGGCGGCAGCGGCATAGAAACCGTCGCCCATGTGAAGGAGAACCGGCGCATAGTCATCATGCTCTGCGCCTCCGCCGGACCACCCAAGATTATGCGTTTTCACGGTCACGGCGAAGTCGTCGAGCGGGGCGACCCGGATTTCGACGAACTGGTCTCGGGTTTTCCCGAACAACCCTCCTCGCCGCGCTCGGTAATCCGCATCGACGTGCACCGCGTCAGCGACTCCTGTGGCTACGGTGTGCCCCACTACGCGTTCAGGGGCGAGCGGCGCTCGATCGAGAATTACGTGAGCGACAAGCACCCGGACGAGTTGCGCGAGTACCTGCGCGACAATAACGCGACGAGCCTGGACGGACTACCAGGCTTGGAAATCTCTAAATATCAGTAGCTAAGACTGACTATTTAAAGTTTATTCTGGCATATTGCTGGCCGCGGCCTCGACCGGCAGCGCCAGCAAAAAGACTTCTTCGTTGTCCTGTTGCCAGGTCACGTAGGTGGTGCCGTCCGGGCCGGCCGCGGTTGCCGGCCAGAAGCTGTTGCCCGCGGGCGTCGGCAGTTCCAACGGCGCAGAGAATACCCCGCCATGGTCCAGTGACTCGGCCGTGAACAAGCGGCGCGGGCCGTCCACCTTGGCCTGCCAGACCAGCCGAATGCGGCCATCCGGTGCCACGGTCATTTCCGGTGCATCTGAATAGGCCGCGCCGGGATGCACCCGGAAGCTGCCTTCGAAGCTCGCGCCGCGATTGGACGAACGGCTGAAATACACGCCCGGCTCGGCCTCGCCGGCCGTATAGGCCGCGGCGAACACCCAGTCGCCGTCGACCGCCATTTCCGTTGGCTTGAGCGGACAGCCATCGATATCCCAGGCGGCAAACGGCAGCCGCGCCTCAGCACTGATCGGGCTGGCCGCGTTGCGAGCCCGGGCAACCGTGCTGTCGCGGCCGTCAGCATAGATCTTTCGGTAGCCCAGCAGCATTTCCGGACCGTTAAAGGTCATGGTGAGCTGGCAGCAGGGACAGACCGCGTTGGTCGCGATCGCCACGCGTTCCTCGGTCCAGGTCTCTCCGTCATCAGTGGATACGGCTACATGGACGTCGGCCCCGGAGCCCTGGTCTTCCATTTCGATGATGTCCTGCCAGGCGGCTACCACCGTGCCATCCGGCGAGATCCCCAGGGTGCCGAAGGAAAACGAGGCCGACAGACCCTCACCCAGCAACTCCATACGGTTGGCGTCGGGCAGTGTATTGACCGTACGCGCCGGTTCGAAGCTCTTGCCGCCGTCTGTGGATCGAGTGTATTGAGCAGTTACGACATCCAGGCCGGTGGCAGACGACACTTCGTTGGCCGGGAAAAACACATGCACGGTGCCGGCATCACTGACCGCGATCCGCGGTTTGCTTACCGCAAAGCCCCAGACCGCGCCCGGCTGGTCGTTGACGCGCACCGGCTCGCTCCAGCTGCGACCGGCGTCGGTCGAGCGGCTGAAATACAGGTCGGTCGACGAGCGATGACTGTGCTCACCCGGCTTGCGCTTTTTCGGCGCCGGCCGGTCGGCAGTCAGGCCCTTGTCGACCCAGATCAGGTTGATGCTGCCGTCCCTGGCGACCGCGATCTCGGGGCTGACGGCGCGGCGCCCCTCTTCGCTGATGCGGATCGCGTTGCCGGCCGTCGCGCTTGCGACGACCAGCGTCAGCAGCAGGCTCAGAAACAGAGTTTTGCAGCGCATACTTCCATCCTCGGGGAAATAAGCCTACCTAATATATGCGCGATTAGTGCCGCCACTGCAAGCCTCCGCTGCAGCAGTTAACTGATTCTGCGGCAG
>CBFCXA010000358.1:0-2111 GCA_965601985.1 uncultured Chromatiales bacterium
CCTGGCCCGATACCGGCGACCCGGAGCAGCAGGCAAAACCCCGCCGTGTGGCCGGCGCCTGGGTGTTTCTGGCGCGCGGACGTCCGCTGCTGTACGTCGGACGGCGCGGTCGTTCGCTGCTGACTTTTCCGGAGAATCTGCGCCGCCATGACGGTGCGCTGGGCTCGGCGCTGGACGCGTTACGGCGCTTGCCGAAAGACGGCCGGCGGGGACTGCTGGTGATCCAGACCATCGACAATTTCCCGGCCAGCGAGTCGATCCTGCTGGGACACTTCAGGGAGGCCGGCTTCCGGCCGGACTATCGCGGCCTGGTCGACATGCAGGTGCCGACCGCGGGCCGCGCGCAGGGGGCCTGAGCCGTGCCCGAGGGCGATACCATTCACAAGCTGGCCGCCTACCTGGCACCGAGGCTGGAAGGTCGCCGGGTCGATGCGATCAGCGCGGCCGATGCCCGGGCAGCTGAGCGTTGCTCAGGGCGCCAGGTGAGCCAGGTCTATGCCCACGGCAAGCACCTGTTCATCCAGTTCGACAACGCATGGCTGATGCGCAGCCACCTGGGCATGTACGGCGCCTGGCATCGCTACGTTCAGGGCGAGGTTTGGCAAAAGCCGCGTCGGCAGATGTCGATTTCGCTCGCCGCGAACGGCGAGGAGTTCGTCTGCTTCAATGCCAAGGAAATCGAATGGCTGAACCGGCCCGGCGTCCGCGAGCGCATCGTCGGCACGCGTCTGGGTCCGGACCTCGCAGTCGACGATCCGGACCTGGACAGTGTGCTGCATCGCGCGCGCGAGTTCCTGCCCGAAGACCGCCTGCTTGCCGACGTGCTGCTCGATCAGCGCGTCGCTGCCGGTATCGGCAATGTATACAAGTCAGAAGTGCTGTTCCTAGAGCGCCGCGCTCCGTGGCAGTTGCTCGGAGATACGAGCGACGATGAGTTGTTGGGATGTTTCGGCAGGGCGGCCGGTCTGCTGCGCAGGAATCTCGGTGGCGGGCCGCGCGTGACGCGCTTCGAAAACGACGGTGCGGGTCGGCTGTGGGTCTACCGCCGCCGCTGCCTGCCGTGCCTGAACTGCGATACCCAAATCGAGTCACGTCGCATCGGTGTGCATCATCGCGGCACCTACTGGTGCCCGAACTGCCAGTCCGGCTAATCGACCTCCGTCTCTGTGCAGGCGGGCATTTCACCGCTGGCGACCGCTTCCGGCAGCCACTGCGTCGCGGTTTTCAGGCTACGACGAACCAACTGACCGCGAAACAGGCGGGCAAGGCCACCCCGCGGGCTGACCTCGGCCGCGTAGTAGACCAGGGTGCCGTCGTCGGCTGGCATCGTCTCGGTGCGCCAGAAGCCGGAGGCGGAAGCGAACGCGTTGTCCTTTTCGGGGTCGAGCTGAAATACACCCCAGCTTTCCTCAGGCCAGGGAAACTGGTGGCAGCTGTGATAAAGGAATGTGCCCGCCAGCCAGTTTGATGCGCGAAAGCGCACGCAGGTTTGGTTCTCGTCGTCGCGATAGATGCTCGATTCGTTAAGCGACGGCACACGTCGTGCATAAGCCGCCAGGTCGCCGATCACCGACCAGACGCAGGCTTCATCTGCCGCGACCCGGAACGCGATGCCGGCTCGGGGTGGGGTCTCGCGCGTGTCGCGGAACACCGGTTTGCCGGCCAGCACGCGACTGCGTTCGGTTTCGGTCAGCTCGACCGGCGGCGGCGGATTCCCGTAGGCGACAGTGGTCAGCAGCAGCGCCAGGGCTGCGGTGCCGGGCAGACGGCGCGGCTCAGGCCAGGTGACGCGCGGTGCGAAGGGCACGCAGGGGATGACGGATCAGCGAACTGGTCACGCGGCTGCAGACCATGTTGCAGGTCGACGCGTCGGAACAGGTGCGAATGTCGGCCCGGTCGAAGCGCGCCAGTATCGTTTCCAGCGATTCCTCGAGCAGGTTGCCTGCATGCACCTTAGCCAGGCAGGGCGCGACATTGCCTGACGCATCGATCGCAATACTGTAGCGGCCGGCGTCGCAGGCCTCGAGGCGCGCGCCGGTGAGCCAGCGGATGTTCTCGCGCAAGTACTCGCGGAAATAGCCGGGCGGTACCAGGCCCGCTTCCAGCACTTC
>CBFCXA010000359.1:0-2096 GCA_965601985.1 uncultured Chromatiales bacterium
ATTCGCAGACCCGGCGATGCTGCCTGGCGGAAATCAGCGGGCCGACGTCACAGGCGGGGTCCAGCCCCGGTGCGAGTTTCAGCCCAGAGGCCACACGGGCGATCGCGTCGACCGCCTGGTCGAACACCTGCTCATGGATGTACACGCGCGAACCGGCGCTGCACACCTGGCCGGCATTGAAATACACGCTCCAGCGCGTGGCTTCGGCCAGCGCGTCAATATCCGCATCCGGGAACACCAGCATCGGTGACTTGCCGCCGAGTTCCAGCGTGACGCTGGACAACGCGGTGCCTGCCGCCGCACCCACGGCGCGACCGACATCGGTGGAACCGGTGAACGAGACCTTGTCTACACCCGGATGCCGTGCCAGCTGCGCGCCGACCTCGGCGCCGGTGCCGGTCACGATGTTCAGCACGCCCGCCGGCAGGCCGACGCGCTCGCACAGTTCCATGAAATAGAGCATGGATAACGAGGTTTCTTCCGAAGGCTTCAGCACCACGGTGCAGCCGGCAGCCAGCGCCGCCGAGATCTTCTCGATCGCCATGTTGAACGGCCAGTTCCACGGCACGATCGCGCCGACCACGCCGATCGGTTCTTTCAGGGTAAAGGCGAGCTGCTCACCGTCGGCCGACACGTCGCGGGTCGCGCCTTCGATCTTCGTCGCAAACCCGGCCATGAAGCGCAGCAGGTCGGCACTGCCGAGGACGTCTGCGTCGATGCACGGACCCAGTGCCTTGCCGTTGTCGATGGTCTCGATCTCGCCGATGCTGCGCGCTTCGGTTTCGATCAAATCGGCGAGCGACAGCAACATGCGCTGGCGATCGTTCGGCTTCATGCGTGCCCATGGCCCGTCGCTCAGTGCCCGGCGCGCCGCGCGCACCGCCTGGTCGACATCCTTTGCCGTGCCGGCAGGGATCGAGGTCAGCAGCGCGCCGGTAGATGGCTCGTGCACATCCAGTCGATTGGTGGCTGTGCCATCCGTGAAGCGGCCATCGATGTACTGCCTTGGGATGCGATCGAGAAAACGACGCGTCGCCTCGGTAACCTGGTATTGCTGCAGCAGGGCTTCTATCGCGCTGTCCATGAGACTACTCAGATATGCAGTGCCACACCGTCCGCGTCGAGCACGGCCTCGTGCAGCATCTCCGACAGGGTCGGGTGCGGAAACACAGTTTCTTTCAGCTCGTCCGTGGTCGCTTCGAGCGTGCGCGCGACGCTGTAGGCGTGGATCAGCTCGGTCACTTCGGTGCCGATCAGGTGCGCGCCCAGCAACTCACCGGTACCGGCATCGACCACGGTCTTGACCAGGCCTTCGCTCTCGCCCAGCGCCAGCGCCTTGCCGTTACCGGTGAACGGGAACCGGCCGACCTTTACGTCATGACCCTGCTCGAGCGCCTGGTCTTCGGTCAGGCCGATACTGGCCACCTGCGGCGATGCGTAGGTACAGCCCGGAATCCGGCTGGTGTCCAACGGCTCGACGCCGGTATGGCCAGCGATGCGTTCTGCAACCATTACGCCTTCGTGACTCGCTTTGTGCGCGAGCCAGGGCGCACCGGTGAGATCGCCGATCGCATGTATGCCGGGCGCGGAGGTTTCGCCGAACTCGTTGGTCACGACATGTCCGTTTTCAGTCTCGACGCCCACGGTATCGAGTCCCAGCTGCTCGGTGTTGCCGATGATGCCGACCGCGAGGATTGCCCGTTCGGCAGCCAGCGACTCACGGGCGCCGTCGGCCGCTTCGAGCTCGGCGGTAATACCGTCACTGCCATGCCCGACACTGGTCACCCGCGTACCGGTAAGAATTCGCATGCCCTTCGCTTCGAAGGCCTTGCGCGCCAGTGCCGAGATCTCTGCATCTTCGGCCGGCAGAATGCGATCGAGAATCTCCACTACCGTCACCTCGGTACCGAGCGTGCGGTAGAAACTGGCGAACTCGATGCCGATGGCCCCGGAACCGATCACCAGTAGTGACTTCGGCAGAGCCGGCGGCAGCATCGCCTCGCGGTAGGTCCAGATGCGCTCGCCGTCCGGCTCGATGCCCGGCAGGCTGCGCGCCCGCGCGCCGGTCGCAAGGACGATATGGCGCGCCGACAGGC
>CBFCXA010000360.1:0-2088 GCA_965601985.1 uncultured Chromatiales bacterium
GTCCCAGAAATAGAAGCCGGTATCGCCGCCCTCGGCGCCCGGTTCCATGTCCGAACGGCGCAGGAATTTGCGATTGTCCTTGCGCACCAGGAACGGCAGGTCCGTCTGCTCGCGCACGTAATCCCATTCGACGCTGCCGTCTTCCATCATTACCTGGCACATGGCCAGGGCCAATGCCGTGTCGGTACCGGGTTTCGGGTTCAGCCACTTCGACGCGTGCATGCTGGTCGCGTTGAAGTCGGGCGAGATGTTCACGACCTCGGTGCCGTTATAACGCGCCTCCCAGAAAAAGTGCGCATCCGGAATACGCGTCGCGGCAGGGTTGCAGACCCAGATCAGGCACACACGGCTTTTGAATACCGCGGCCATGTTGTCGCCGGGCAGTTCGTAACCCAGCGTCATGTATGCGCCGACCGGCAGGTCACCGACGCCGGCGAAAGTCTCCGGCACCATGATCCCGGTGATGTTGGCGAAGCGGAACAGCGAGCTGAAAGACGCACGCTTAAGGGTCATCTGCGTGCCCATGGCGAGCGTGATCGACTCGGGCCCGTGTTCCTGCGCGTAGTCGATGAAACGGTCGGCGATTTCGTTGGTCGCCTGCTCCCAGCTGATGCGCTCCCACTTGCCCTCGCCGCGTTCGCCGACGCGTTTCATCGGGTAGAGCACGCGCTGCTTGCCGTACATGTACTTGGCGTGGCGCAGGCCCTTCTGGCAGCCGCGCGGGCCGTAGTCGGGCGTGTCGTCCCCTGAGCGGCCGTATTCGCCCTGCTGCTCTTCGCGCCAGGCGATGCCGTTCTTCACGTACACATTCATTGCGCAGTGACCGGTGCAGTTCAGGCCGCGGCTGCCGTGAACGACCTTGTCCCAGGTCCACTTGGCGCGCATCAGGTCTTCCCAGCGGCCGTAGACCGAGTCCATGGCCGGTTGCGCAATAGACGGGGCTGCGTAGTTCAGGCTCAGGCCGGCCGCGACCGCGCCGCTCCCGGCCAGGAATTCACGCCGGCTGGCAGATAGGGGCTTCATACCTGGAGATCCCTCGATACCCTGCGGTTGTTTGATCCTAGGTCAGCGGTGCGCGCGCGCGCAAACCGGGCCCGGCCAGTGATAAATGTCACCGCGCGTGCCGGCTGTTGCGGCACGACCAGCAGCGTCACAGCAGCCCGGCCTTGACCAGCCGCTCCAGGTTGTCGGCCTGGCGGCGGCGGAACACGTCGCGATCCGGCGGCTCGATGGTGTTGCCGTCGTCGTCGAGCAGGAAGTTGCCGCGGTGGAAGTCAGCCTGCGCATAGCTTTCGGCAAACAGGCCGTAGGCCTGCCGCGACAGGATATTGGCCATGCCCATGCGCCGGCGTTCACGCCGCAGCGCACCCACGTCCAGCACCGCATTGGCCGACATGCTCTCGCCACCCGCGCCGGCTTCGGCCATGACCTCGCCGTGCGGGCCGACGATTTTCGACATCGCACTGCAGGTGTAAGCCGGAATCGGAATATTGTCGATGCTCGCCGAGTTCGGCGAGACCACATAGGCCATGTTCTCGACCGCCCGGGCGCGCCGCGCCAGTTCCTTGATGGTCAGCTGCGGACTGCCCGGCTCGCTGGTCGGGTGAATGATCACTTCCGCACCGCGCATCACGTGCATGCGGCTGAACTCCGGGTACAGCACCTCTTCCGATGCAATCATGGCCAGGTTGCCGATCTCGGTGCGCGCGACCGGGAACACGCCGTCCAGGCCGTACAGGTCAAGGTACTTGTCCCAGACGTCGTGCGGCGTCGGCTCGAAACTCGAGGTCAGCCGGCGGTAGCGCAAAATCACATCGCCGTTCGGGCCGATGATGAAACAGACCTGGAAGTACAGCTCCGGGAAGTTCGGATCGACCTCGTAGACGTTGCCGGCCAGGTAAATGTCGTTGTCCTGCGCGAGCTTGCCGAGCCGTTCGTACTCGGGTCCGTCGTAGGCGAAGCAGGCTTTCTCGCGCCATTCCGCCGGCGATTCCTTCATCGGAAACCCGGTCACCGCGTACTCCGGCAGCGCGACCAGCTTCACCGGCACGCCATAAAACCAGTTCATGAAGTTGGTCGCGGTGGTCG
>CBFCXA010000361.1:0-2070 GCA_965601985.1 uncultured Chromatiales bacterium
ACGAAGACAAAAAAGGACGATTTTTCATTGACTTGCTGACCGCAAGCATGCAGGAAGCGCTGGTCAGCCGTGACGGCCGTTTCGTCTATCCCGTACGTGACGGCATCCCGATCCTGCTCGAAGAGGAGAGCATCAGCTGGCGGCCCGCGGCAGACTGACGGCGTGAAGCTCAAACCCGGGCAACTGTATGCGCATCTCGCATCGGGACTCAAGCCTGTCTACCTGGTCAGTGGCGACGAGCCCCTGCTGGTCGACGAAACCGTCGAACGCCTGCGACGAGCAGCCCGCGACGCCGGCTGCGACGAGCGTCAGACCCACCTGGTCGAACGAGGCTTTGACTGGAATACGCTGCGTGCCGGTATGGATAACCTGTCGCTGTTTGCCAGCCGCCAGCTGGTGGAATTGCGCCTGCCTACCGGCAAGCCGGGCGACGCCGGGGGCCGTGCACTGGCCGAAATTGCCGAGCAGCCGCCAGACGACAAGGTCTTCGTCGTGATAACGCCGAAACTGCCGGCCGCAACGGCGAAGAGCCGCTGGGTAACGAAACTGGCCGGCGCGGGCGCGTGGATCGCAGTGTATGCGCCGCGCCCGGACGAGTTACCGCGCTGGCTTGCGGGCCGTCTGCGCCAGTCCGGTCTGAAATGCGAGCCGGACGCACTGGCGTTGCTCGCATCCCGAATCGAAGGCAACTTGCTGGCCGCCAAGCAGGAAATCGACAAGCTGGTCCTGCTGGCCGACGATGGGCGTGTCGATCTGGCTACCGTGCGTGCCGCGGTCGGCGATGGCGCGCGCTATGACGTGTTTCAGCTGGCCGATGCGGCGCTGGCGGGCGACAGTCGTCGTGCCGTGCACGTCCTGCAGCACCTCGAACAGGAAGCCGTCGCACCGACCCTGGTGCTGTGGAGCCTGGTTCGGGAAATCTCAGCAGTTGCAGAGGTCGCGGCGGGCATCGCAGGTGGCGAGTCTCCGGCGCGCGCCGCGGCCGCCGCCGGCGTCTGGCGAAGCCGCGAGCAACTGGTGCTGACCGCAGTGCGTCGCTTGCGTGCCGGCGGTGCCGAAGCCCTGCTCGACGCGGCTGCGCTGGCCGATCGACAGGTCAAGGGCTCGCGGCCCGGCGGTGCCTGGCCGGCGCTGCTGGCTCTGACCCTGTCGCTGAGCATCGGTGAGCTGACCATGGGTGCTGCCGCCTGAACGCGCCGACGCAGCTGCCGGCGACCATGGGCGTCTATGGGGGCAGCTTCGATCCGGTGCATCTCGGCCATCTGCGGACGGCGCTGGAAGTCCAGCAACTGCTCCGCTTGGACCAGATTCGCTTCCTGCCGTCCGGGCAGCCACCCCATCGCGACGCACCGGAGGCCACCGATGAGCTGCGCCTGCGCATGCTCACCGCGGCTATCGGCGACCAGCCCGGCTTCACGGTCGACCCGCGCGAAATGCGGCGGGACGGCCCGTCCTACACGGTGACGACTCTCGAATCGCTGCGTGCCGATTTCCCGGAAACCAGTTTCGCGCTGATCGTCGGCATGGACGCGTTCCTGGGCCTTCCCGACTGGCACCGCTGGTCAGAACTGTTCGAGCTCGCGCACCTGGTCGTGGCGCACCGCCCGGGCTGGCAGCCGCCGACGAGCGGGCCGCTCGGCGAGTTGCTGGCAGCACGCTGCAGTGACGACCCGCAGACGTTTCTCAGCGGCAGCGGTCGCATCTACGTTCACGCGGTCACGGCGCTGGATATCGCGTCCAGCGAAATACGCGCCGCTGCCGGCCTTGGCCAGAGCATTCGCTACCTGGTGCCCGACAGCGTCAGGGCCATCATTCTCGACAGCGACTGTTATCAGTCTGCTACCCGTTCGATCGTAAACAGTGGAGGTTTACTGAGTGCAAAGTGATGAAGTGCTGAACCTGGCGATGCACGCGCTGGAAGACCTGAAAGCGCGCGACATCAAAATGCTGGATGTCGGTCAGGCTACCGACATCACCGACTACATGATCATCGCCAGCGGTACCTCGGACCGCCACGTCAAGTCGATTGCCGATCACCTGGTCGAGAGCGCCAAGCAGGCCGGCCATCCG
>CBFCXA010000362.1:0-2056 GCA_965601985.1 uncultured Chromatiales bacterium
GAAGTAGGCGCGCAGCTCGCGGGCAGCAATGATGCGTACATTACCCATCATGCGGCCTCCGGTGCGGTGATCTCGCGGAACACCTCGTCCAGCCGCCCGGATTCCAGCTGCAGCTGTTCCAGCGGCCAGGACTGCTCGGCGGCGAGATCGCCGATCGCGGACAGGATCATTGCATCGCCATCCGGGAACGCAGTCACGCGCTTGCCGTCTGCGTCGAGCTCGACGTCGGTCACGCCGGCCACGCCGCGCAGCGCGGTCGCCACCGCTTCGATATCGCCGCTGCGTTCCAGGCGCACGGTCACGGCATTGTGGAAGCGCGAGCGGTGGATCAGCGTTTCCGGCGTTTCGTCCGCGACAATTTTCCCGGACGAAATAATGATCGCGCGATTGCACACCGCGTCGACCTCTTCGAGGATGTGCGTGGAGATCACGATGATCTTGTTGCTGGCCATGTCGGCAATCAGCTCGCGCACTTCGTGTTTCTGGTTCGGGTCCAGGCCGTCGGTCGGCTCGTCCAGGATCAGCACCGGCGGGTCATGCAGAATCGCCTGCGCCAGGCCGACGCGGCGCTTGAAGCCTTTCGACAGGGTTTCGATGCGCCGGTCCAGCACTTTGCCCAGATTCAGCCGGTCGATCACGGTGTTCAGCTGCGCCCGCCGATTGTCGCCGGTCAGGCCGCGCACCGCAGCAATGAAATCCAGGAATTCGCGCGGCGTCATCTCGCCGTAGGCCGGCGCGCCCTCGGGCAGGTAGCCGAGCAGGCGCTTGGCCGCGGTCGGGCTGGTGATTACGCTGTGCCCGCAGATCTCGGCATCACCCGCGGTTGGCGGCACGAAGCCGGCGAACATGCGCATGGTGGTGGTCTTGCCGGCGCCGTTCGGGCCGAGGAAGCCGAGCACCTCGCCCGGCTCGACCTTGAAGCTGATGTCGTCCACCGCGGTGAGTGAACCGTACTGCTTGGTCAGGCCGTTGGCCTTGATCATGGCTTGTTGCTCACTGATGCACTGGCGAATTGTTGGCGGCGAGGATCGCCGCGAGGGCGGTATTTTGCATACCCTGTCGGGGCGTGCAAGGCGCGCTTCCGCGGTCTTGCGTTAACCCGCTGCCGGGGCCCGCTCGGGGCGCACCGGACGGATGAACAGCACGTTGATTACCGCGACCAGCGCGACCGCAGTCACGATGATGAACGGCACCAGGTAATCGCCGGTTGAGTCCTTGAGCCGGCCCATCAGCACGGTGCCCGCTGCGGCGCCCAGCGTATCGATCAGGGAGATGATGCCGAGAATCTTGCCCAGCGAGCGCTGGCCGAAGGTCTCTACCGTGACCAGCTGGATCATGGTGAAACTGCCGCCGAAGCCCAGCCCGAACACGATCGCGAACAGCGTCAGCCGCGGAAGCGACTGGGTCAGCATGAGCCCGTCCGGCCCGCCCGTTTCGAACAGGAACAGGCAGCCGGCCAGCAGCGTAAGCGCGCTCATCAGCATCACGCGGCGCTTGGCCAGCCGGTCGCTGACCAGGCCGAACAGGAATTTGCCGGCAAAACTCAGCGCGAAAATCAGGCCGAACAGCTGGGTGGCGCGTTCCGGCGCGAGGCCTGCGTCAGTTTCGAAGAACAGCGTGGCCTGGCTGTTCATCGCCTGGATCGCGAACCACAGGCAGGCCGAACCCAGCCCGAGGCAGTAAAGCGACGGCGAGCGCAGCGCGCGGGCAAAACTCACGCCGATATCGGCGTCGGCGAGCGTCGCCGGCGGCGGGCTGTCGGCGCCGTCGGGATAGCGACCGATGTCGGCAGGCTTCTCTTTCAGGAACAGGAAGCCCGGCACGACGGCAAACAGCCAGAAGCCGACGGCCAGTGCGCCCAGTCCATAGCGCCAGCCGTACTCGGGGTTGTTGACCAGCGGCGAAATCAGCAGCGGCAGCGTCGCGCCGGCCAGGCTGGAGGCCGCGGCCAGCAGGCCGACCACCAGGCCGCGCCGGCGCACGAACCAGTTCGACAGCAACACCACGTTGCACATCAGCCCGGCCAGCACCAGGCCGAGCGCCAGCCCGGCGTGTA
>CBFCXA010000363.1:0-2038 GCA_965601985.1 uncultured Chromatiales bacterium
GACGAAGTTCAACGCCGGACCAGCGAACAGAATCGCGATACGTGACGGCACAGACTGGCGATTGAATGCACGCGGCAGTTCGTCCGGGTCTACTTCGCCGTCACGTTCGTCGAGCAGTCGGACGTAACCGCCGAACGGAATCGCCGAAATGCAGTACTCGGTTTGATCGGGGCCCCAGCGCCGCAGCCACAGCGGTCGACCAAAGCCGATCGAGTAGCGCAGCACCTTGACGCCGACCAGGCGTGCGACGATGTAGTGACCCCATTCATGCACCGCGACCAGGATCGCGATAGCGACCAGGAAGGCCAGAACCGAGGTAATGAACCCGCTCATTGTGTGCCGAGCATCCTATGTATTCCCTGGAAAATCTTCCCAAAAATGGTCGCTTCGAGGCTCGCAGGCACTGGCCCGAAACCCCGTGATGCCAATGATCGCAACCCGGCATCCCGCTGCGCAACACCGCTGCGGTTAAAGATAGATGAGTCCGTTTTGATGGAGCAGTGCCGCAAACAGCGGCAGCGCGACGCATACGCCGTCGACTCGATCCAGCACGCCGCCGTGACCGGGGAACATGCTGCCACTGTCTTTCAGCCCGGCGTTGCGTTTGAACAGGCTGACGGTCAGATCGCCGAGTACCGAGACCAGCGCCAGGCTGAGGCCCAGCGGCACCGCCAGTGCCGCCGCAGCTCGCGGTGTAAGGCCAAGCGCGACGCCGCCCCCGGCGGCGACCGCGACAGCGAAAATCAGGCCGCCGATGACGCCTTCCCAGGTCTTGCCCGGGCTGACCTGTGGCGCCAGCCGCACGCGGCCGATCCGGCGCCCGGTAAAGTAGGCGCCGACATCGGCAGCCCAGACCATGGCCAGTGCATACAGCAGCATGCCGGGACCGCCGCTGGCCGACCCCAGGATCGCCAGCGCCGCTACCCATACCGGCAGCATGATCAATATGCCGCACAGCGCCGTCGCCCAGGCGCCGACGCGCACCGGGTAGCGCAGCACCAGGACAAATGCGCAACACCACCAGGCAAGCCCGGCCCAGACGATCCACGCCGTGGGGCCGCCGCGGCGGCGCAGCTCAGCGACAACCAGCAGCAGCGCAAATACGAAGCCGGCATAGGCCAGACGGCCCAGGGTCGCCGGCCAGCCGGCGAAAGCTGCCCATTCCCAGGCGCCGGCAACGATGAACGCGCCGATCAGTACGATTGCGGCGGCCGGCGGCAGCGCGAAAAAAACTACCAGCAGAACCGCCAGCAAAATCACTGCAGTTACAGATCGTTGGAGAAGTTTATTCATGCCCGTTCACAGCATGGGCAACCAGCGGATCTAGTCGCCGATAACCCCGACCTGGTCGGTGGTCTGGCCAAAACGCCGCTCCCGGCCGAAGTAGAAAGCCAGGGCCTGATCGAGATCGGCACGGGCAAAATCGGGCCACAGGGTCCGGGTGAAGAATATCTCGCTGTAAGCGAGGTCCCAGAGCAAAAAATTGCTGAGCCGGGACTCGCCGCCGGTGCGAACCAGTAAGTCCGGGGCCGACATGCCGCCCAGCGACAAATGCCGGGCAAACAAGCCCTCGTCGATGTCCGCAACGGCCAGTTCGCCACGCCGCACCTTGTCGGCCACGCGCCGGGTGGCCTGCGTAATGTCCCAGCGGCCACCGTAGCCGATCGCGAGCATCAGGTTCATGCGCTGGTTGCTCGCAGTCAGCGCCTCGGCATCGGCCATGCGCCGTTGCAGCAGCTCGGGCAGGTAGTCGCGATCGCCGATGAAGCGCAAGCGGATGCCGTTGTCGTGCAGCGCGCTCACCTCACGCTGCAGCACCTCGATGAACAGGCGCATCAGGCCGTTCACCTCCTCCGCCGGTCGCCGCCAGTTCTCACTGCTGAAAGCGAACAGCGTCAGGGTTTCCACCCCGGCCTCGGCGCAGCCTTCGACGCAGTCCCGCGCCGCGCGCACCCCGGCCCGGTGTCCGGCCAGGCGAGCCTTGCGGCGCTGTGCTGCCCAGCGGCCGTTGCCGTCCATGATCACGGCGACGTGACGT
>CBFCXA010000364.1:0-2024 GCA_965601985.1 uncultured Chromatiales bacterium
GAGGTAACCATTCGCCGCCAGCAGCGTGAGCGTGTGGTCGAACTCGAGCGGCCTGACCCGGACTCGATGCCGACCCAGGGCCGCTTCTGGCTGGCGCCCCGGCCGGCTGCCTGACCCGGGCACGGCGGCGCGCCGTTAGAATGCGCGCCCATGCCCGAACTTGCCTTTCAGTTTGACCTGCCGCCGGCGCTGATCGCCCAGGCGCCGCTGCCCGAGCGTGCCGGCAGCCGCCTGCTGCATCTGGCCCCGGACGGAAACTTCGAAGACCTGCAGTTCAAGGACCTGTCGCGGCTGGTGCAGCCGGGCGACCGCCTGGTATTCAACGACACCCGCGTACTGCCGGCGCGCGCCTATGGCGAGAAACACACCGGCGGCCGCATCGAGCTGCTGCTCGAGCGCATGCTGGAGCCCGAGCTCGCCCGGGTGCAGCTCAAGGCCAGCAAGTCACCGAAGCCCGGCAGTCGCCTGCGCCTCGACGGCGGGGCGCAGGGCGAAGTTGAAGGCCGCGACGGTCCGTTCTACCTCGTGCGTCTGGACCGTCCGTGGCTGAGCTACCTGGACACGCACGGTCACGTGCCGCTGCCGCCGTACATCACGCGTGCCGACGAGTCTGCCGACCGCGAGCGCTACCAGACGGTCTATGCGAAGAACCCCGGCGCGGTGGCCGCGCCCACCGCCGGCCTGCATTTCGACGCCGGGCAGATCAACCACCTGCGTTCGCGTGGCGTAGAGATGAGCTACGTGACGCTGCACGTCGGCGCCGGGACCTTTCAGCCGCTACGCGAAGATCAGCTTGAACGCGGCGAGCTGCACGCCGAGCACATCGAGGTCTCGCAGCGCGTCTGTGATCAGATTGCCGATACGCGTTCGCTCGGTGGCCGCATCGTCGCGGTGGGCACCACCGTCATGCGCGCGCTGGAAACCGCTGCGCTGGACGGCGAGCTCTCGCCCTTCAGCGGCGACTCGCGGCTGTTCATCCGGCCCGGCTTCGAGTTCCGCGTGGCCGACGCGCTGCTGACCAACTTCCACCTGCCCGGTTCGTCCCTGCTGATGCTGGTCGGGGCCTTCGCCGGCAGCGACACGATCATGGCTGCCTACCGGCACGCGATCGAGCAGCAGTACCGCTTCTACAGTTACGGCGACGCAATGTTCTGCTGGCGGCATCATGGCTTTTGAAGTGCTGGCCACCGACGGCGCGGCGCGCCGCGGCGTGCTGCGGCTGCCGCGCGGCGAAGTGCGGACGCCGGCCTTCATGCCTGTCGGCACCTACGGCACGGTCAAGGCGATGACCCCGGAAGAAGTGCGCGAGCTCGGTGCCGACATCATCCTCGGCAACACCTTTCACCTGATGCTGCGCCCGGGCAGCGAGCGCGTGCAGCGCCTTGGCGGGCTGCATCGCTTCATGAACTGGTCGGGACCGATCCTGACCGATTCCGGCGGCTTCCAGGTCTGGAGCCTGACCGAGCGGCGCAAGCTCACCGAGGAGGGCGTGCGCTTCCAGGCGCCGACCGACGGCAGCACTGTGTTCCTGACGCCGGAGCGCTCGATGCAGGTGCAGGCCGAGCTCGGCAGCGACATCCAGATGATCCTGGACGAATGCACCGACTACCCGGCGAGCGAGGCCGATGCGCGGCGCTCCATGGAATTGTCCCTGCGCTGGGCCGCGCGCAGTCGCGCGGCCTTCGATGAACTGGGCTCAGCGGCATCCGGGAGCCAGGTGTTCGGCATCGTCCAGGGCGGCATGTACGCGGAGCTGCGTCGGGCGTCGCTGGAAGGTCTGCTGGAGATCGGCTTCGATGGCATGGCGATCGGAGGGCTGAGTGTCGGCGAGCCGCGCGACGAGCGTCTGCTGGTGCTGGACACGACCCTGCCGCTGATACCGCCGGAAGTGCCCCGGTACCTGATGGGGGTTGGTACCCCGACCGATCTGCTGGACGCGGTCGAGCGGGGTGTCGACATGTTCGACTGCGTATTGCCCACCCGAAATGCCCGCAACGGTCACCTGTTTACCGCCGACGGGGTAA
>CBFCXA010000365.1:0-2008 GCA_965601985.1 uncultured Chromatiales bacterium
TTATGCGGTCGAGATATTACAGAAATAATAAGACCTTTTTTTTAGAGGGCTTTTTCGGCTTGCCGCAGCGCAGCAGGATTTGCGCCTGAGGCGGCAACAGAATGGAATTGCGCAGCTTTGCGCGGATTATGGTGCGTCAGCGACGATGGCTGACATGGCTGCGCCCGAGTTTGCGAACGGAGTCACAGCCAACGAGCGCCATGGTGCGTTCCGTTTCGGCACGCAGCAGCATCAATGCACGCTCCACGCCGGCCTGGCCACCGGCGGCAAGCGCGAACAGGTAGCCACGCCCGATACTGCAGGCATTCGCGCCCAGGGCCAGCGCCTTGACGACGTGGTTACCGCGGCGGATACCGCCGTCGCAGATGATCTCCAGGCGATCGCGCAGTGCGTCAGCCACCGCGGCGATGCAGTCTACCGGCGCCGGCGAAGACTCCAGCTGCCGGCCGCCGTGGTTCGACAGCATGACCGCAGTAGCACCAGACTCGGCCGCCTTGCGGCAATCCTCGACGGTCTGCACGCCCTTGATGACGAGCGCGCCGGGCCAGCGTCCCGCGAGCCATTCGACATCTTTCCAGGTGAGTGACCGCTCGAGCTGCTCATCGATGTACTTGCGTATCCCGCCCTTCCAGTTACGCGCAGCCTCGCTGGTACTCGTGATATTGACCATCTCCAGGTCCTTGCGCAGCAGCGCCCGGTAGAGCCATCCGGGATAGCGCGCAAAGCTCGCGACCTGGCGCAGCCGGGAGCGCGGCGGAGCGCCGAAGCCATACACGAAATCGCGCTCGCGGTTTCCCGCGACCGGTGTATCGACGGTCAACTGCAGCGCAACGTAGCCGGCTTCAATGCAGCGATCGAGCCATTCGTCGGTCAGGCCGCGATCCTTGAAGATATAGAGCTGAAAGGCTTTGGGCCCCGCGGTCGCGCCTGCGATTTCCTCGATCGTGGCCGTGCTCAACGTTGACAGGCTGTAGACCATGCCGAACTTTTCGGCGGCGCGCGCCACTGCCGGCTCGCCCGCACCGTGAAACAGCTTCGAGGCACCGGTCGGTGCGATCATCACCGGCCACTCGACCTCTTGTCCGAACAGGGTCGAACGCAGCTCGACGTTGCTCACATCTGACAGTTGCGACGGCAGGAGCTCGTAGTCGCCAAATGCGTCCGTGTTTCGTGCCAAAGTGAGTTCGTCGTCGGCACCGCCATCCAGGTAGTGGAAAACGGGCGCAGGCAAGCGGCGTTTCGCGACGCGGCGAAAGTCCATGACGTTGTTGCACCTGGCGATATTCACACCGCGAGAATAGCACGCGGCTTCACAAAGTCAGCGCGACTGCTGGTATGATTGCGCGCCTGCAGAAGACCCTCGCTTGTGCACATCATGAATGAACTGCCCGACACACGGATGCGCAACCGGGCGATCGCCACCTGGCTCTTGATCTGCTGCGGTTTTGTATTCGCCATGGTCGTCCTCGGCGGCTTTACGCGGCTGACGGGTTCCGGCCTGTCCATGGCGGAATGGCGCCCGATCATGGGAACGCTGCCGCCGCTATCGGATGCCGAGTGGCAACGGGTCTTCGAGATCTACAAACAGACCCCGGAGTTCCAGACGGTCAATTCGCACATGGATGTGCACGACTTCAAGGGCATCTTCTGGCTCGAGTACCTGCATCGCCTGCTGGGCCGGCTGCTCGGCTTTGCCTTCCTGCTGCCGCTCGTGTATTTCGTGTCTCGCAGCTATATCACTTTGCGCCAGCTGCCGTGGTACCTGCTGATGCTTGCGCTCGGCGGCGTGCAGGCCGTTATCGGCAAGATCATGGTCGCAAGCGGCCAGGTAGACGCCCCGCAGGTCAGTCATTACCGGCTGACCGCGCACCTCTCGGCCGCCTTCCTCGTGTACGCGTTGATGTTCTGGCGTGCCCAGTCGCTGCTGCACGGCGCCTCCGGGAGCGCGCCCCACCCGTGGTACCGGTGGACGGTAGCGCTCACCGTGCTGATCGCCGTCACGATCGTC
>CBFCXA010000366.1:0-1994 GCA_965601985.1 uncultured Chromatiales bacterium
GGGTGTTCTCCAGCCCGCTGATGTTCCACAGCAGTTCGCGAATGGTGATCTCGCCGCGCGGGTCGTTTTGCCATTCCGGCAGGTACTCGCCGGCCGGGTCGTCGAGACTGCCGATGTCACCTTCTTCCATCGCAATCGCGAGCAGCGGCGGGATCAGGCTGCGGGTCATCGCGCGGCCGGTGAACAGCGAATCGGGGCCAATGTCCTGCCAGTAGCGTTCCAGCTGCACCACACCCCGATGCAGGACCAGCAGTGCGGCGCTGTTGTGCGCTTGCGCGTATTCGGCGGCGGCCTCCAGCGCGGCGGGGTCGATGCTGCGCTGCTCATTGTCCGCGGCAATCGGAAAAAACGGGCGTTCGTCGCCCGGTATCGGAGCAGTAGGCTGGTAATAGCTGGCCGGCCATTCGCCCGCATCCTCCGGAATCGTGTACCAGCGTTTCCAGAAGCGCCAGTCAACGGTTACCGCGGCGACTGCGACCAGTACCAGTGCGACGATCAGTAATCTCTTCACGTACCGGTCTCCGAGTTTTGACTATAGGTAGGCCGACGCGGCGATGACCGCGCGTTCGGCGGATTCCATCGCCGCTTCCATGCCGCGGTTGGCCTGGCCGGCGTGTTCGCCACAGAAATGCAGCCGACCATGGCTGTCGGCGACGTGCGGCAGCAGCTCGCTGACCTGGCCCGGCGCATGTATCGCCCAGTCGCCGGCGGAAAAGCGATCCTGCCACCAGGAATGGTAGCCGCCGAATTCCAGTGCGCCCTTCGCCGCCGGGCGCAGGCGCTCGATCTCTGCGATCACCGCGGCCGCGGCATTTTCCGTGCCGAGGCGATCCATGTAATCTGCGGTCCAGCCGCGCGCATTGACCACGATGCCGGTCACTTCATCCGGATCGTCGCCGAAGCGCTGCGCGGTAACCACGCCGGCAATGCCGTCGGTCCACATCGACGGCGCCAGGCCATCTTTCTCCCAGAACGGTTCGCGCGGCACCAGGAACATCAGGCTGTTGCGCATGTAGCGCAGGCTTCTGAAAAGCCTGGCCTGCGGACCCGAGACCCGCGGCTGGATATCGACGTCGCGCAGCTTGGAGACCGGCAGCGAACAGATCACCTGTCCCGCGTCGATCGTCGAGCCATCTCTCAGACGTACCCGGACGCGATCGGGCATTACCTCGATCGCGGCGACTTCGTGATCTGCGCGCACTTCCTCGTTCAGCGCCGCGGCCATCGCCAGCGGCAGTCGCTGGTTGCCGCCGGCGACCGCATAGGCGGCACGACCGATGCTGCGCTGCTCGTCGATCCAGCGTTGATTGAACAGGTACATCAGCGCCGACACGCTGGCGGCAGTGTCGCCAAAGTACGGGTTGGTGTCGTAACCGAGCCGGATTTCCGGCTCGCTGAGTCCTTTAGCCAGAAAGTACTGGTCCAGCGGCTGGTCCAGTGCCGCATGTTCCGCGGCCAGCCAGTCGGTCGAAGCTTCCAGCGGGTTGGTTCCGGCCAGGCGCTGGCCGACGAGCTGCCAGGGCAGCAACGCGCGATGCGCTTCGGGAAACGGATTGCGCGGCGACCGCGGCCAGTCCGCGGCGCGAATCAGTTCTCCGGCCAGTACCAGTTCCGGCGGCGGTCCGGAGAACAGCCGTGGCGCGTAGTCGATGAGTTCCACGTCGAGCCGGCGCGCGGTATCGATTACCCGCCCATAGCCGGACGCAATGGTATTGCCGCCGACTTCCGGATGGCCGGGCAGGTCGAACAGCGTGTACAGGCGGCCGCCGATGCGGTTCCTGCCTTCCAGTACCTTGACCCGTGCGCCGGCGTCTTCCAGCAGCAGGGCAGAGTAGAGGCCGGACAGCCCGGCGCCGATTACCAGCACATCGGGCCGGTTGCCGGTTGCCGCGGCGCTTACGGGCAAGCGCGTTGCCGAGGCCGCGGCGAATCCTGTCAGCAGTGAGCGTCTAGTCAGCATGGTCCTGCAACTTGTAACGCATCGACCGCATCTA
>CBFCXA010000367.1:0-1977 GCA_965601985.1 uncultured Chromatiales bacterium
ACTGCAGCGTCGACTTCGCTGACCAGGATGCGCCTCTGTTCCGGCACTCGGGCCTCGATCGCGCCAAGCGACGGCGCATCGAATGCACCCGGGTAGTACATCAGCCAGCCGCCGGACAGAACGGTCAGGCAGGTATCCAGGTGGTAAAAGCGCGGGTCGGTGAGTTTCAGCACCACGAGTTCGCGCTGGAACGCTTCCTCCAGGTGTCTGTAAGCAGTGGCCTCGGTGCGCGGCCCGGCCGAAGTCCACAGCCATTCGCCGCTCGAGTCGAGCAGGCAGTCGCCCTGGCCCTCGAAGCCGACTTCGTCCGGCAGCTCGGTGAGGTCGAAGCCCTGTGAGCGGAACCACTGCTTGAAATGCGCTTCCTCGCCGCGGCGCTCCACCGGCATGAAATGGCTGGCGATGGCGCGCTGGCCGAGGCTGATGCCGGCATTCGCAGTGAACCCCCTGTCGGGCAGACCGGGTTGCGGGCTTAGTTCATGCACCGCGACGCGCTCGGCGAGCAGGTCGCGCAGCGCGGCCCACTGGTCTGCGGCGCGGGCGAGGTCGAGCTGGCCGAGGTTGCCCGCCATCCATGGGTTGATGACGTACTCCACGGCGAAATGCACCGGCGGGCACATCAGTACCTGGCTGACCGGGATTTCGGGTGCGCTCACGGCTGGCCTGCCGGACTCAGTGCGCAGTCGCCGCGAGCGCTTCCAGCCGGCGGTACCCGGCCGTCATCGGCTCGATTACCGGCAGGCCGTCGCGTTCCAGCAGCGCGGCGACCGGCTGCATGCAGGTGCAGCCGAGCACGATGACTTCGGCACCTTCGCGCTCTAGCGCTTCCGTACAGGCCGCGCGGATCTGTTGCATCGAGGTCAGGCTGCAGGCCTGCATCTGCTCGACGAAGTTGCCGGACTGGCCGAGTGTCGCCAGCTGCGGGTCACCCGACAGGTGATGAATCGCTACGCAGTCTTCGACCGCGCCCGCTGCATCGAGTATCGCCTGGTAAATGAACGCCATCGACGGCGGCCAGATGGTCACGAAGGCAAAGCGGCCGTGCTTGCGCGCGTCGATGATCGCCGCTTCGCCGGAGCCGGTGACCGGAATGTCGACGGCCTGGCGCAGGCGGTGCAGGCCATAGTCGCCGACAGTATTGATGTAGAGCCCGTCGAAGCCCTCGTGCGCGGCTGCGATACCGGCATCGAGATAGGCCTGCGCGCAGGCCTCGCGCGCGGCCTGCGAATCGGGAAAGACCACGCCCGGCACGTCCAGCAGCACCGGGCGCGATGAGGTGGCCGCGGCCTGGATCGGCGCGGGCACGTCGGCGTTCGGATCTACCGCATCGCCGGTGCCGAGCACCGCAAGTTTCGTCATGGCCTTTAGCTCCGTCCGCGACGCCGGGAGCATAGCAGGGGGTTGCGGCGGTTATCATGCATCCGCACTGCTACGCAACGAGACTGATTCATGCAACTGGCACTGATCGGCGACGACGCTTCCCCCTACGTAACGCGCGTGCTGCTGGCCGCGCGCCTGAAAGGCGTCGACCTCGAGCGGCCACCGGTGCCGGGCGACAACCCGCGCTCGGCCGAGTATCACCGCATCAATCCGCTCGGCAAGGTACCCGGGCTGCTGATCGACGGTGAGATGCTGCCTGAGTCCGAAGTCATCTGCGAGTTTCTCGAGGACGCGTTCCCCGATCCGCCGCTGTTGCCTGCCGATGCGCGCCAGCGCGCGACCGCGCGGCTGGTTTCGCGCGTGGTCGATCAGTACCTCTCGCCGTATTTCCGGCTGATGCTGCCGCAGTTGAATCCGGCACGCCGCGATCCCGAAGCTGTCGCCGAGTTCGCGAAGGTGTACAACAAGGCCTTCGACTCGCTCGAGTTCTACATGGGGCCCGGCCCTTTCTGTGTGGCTGGCACACCGACACTGGGCGACTGCGCGCTCGGGCCTTACATGACGCTGCTCAAACAGCTCGGTTTCCCGGACTTCCCG
>CBFCXA010000368.1:0-1960 GCA_965601985.1 uncultured Chromatiales bacterium
TACTCCGGATACTCCTTGACGATCGCCGAGGCCAGCCGCGCGATATCCGAGGCGGTGGTGTAGTGATTCTCGGCCGGCAGGCCGGTGCTGTTCTGGTACCGCGAGTTCAGCATGCCGAGATCCCGCGCGTGCTGATTCATGACCTCGGCAAACGTAGCTTCCGTGCCGCCCAGGTACTCGGCAATGGCGACGCTGGCATCGTTGCCGGACTGCACGATCATGCCCTGCAGCAGCGCATCCATCGCCACCCGCGTATTGACCTCGATGAACATGCGCGAGCCGGGCGTGCGCCATGCTTTTTCGCTGACCGGGATCTGGTCGTCCAGGCTGACCTGGCCCTCACCCAGCGCCCGGAATGCCGCGTAGGCTGTCATCAGCTTGGTGATGCTGGCCGGTTCCAGGTACTCGTGTTCGTTTTTCGCCGCCAGGATCCGGCCGCTGTGATGGTCGACCAGGATATAGCCCTTCGAGCCGAGATCCGGCGCACGCGGCACTACCGCCTGGGCCAGCGTGACGACCGGCAACAGCGTGAAGAACAGCAGCAGCAAGACGGCAAGGCGTTTCATCTGAACTCCGGTCAGTTTCTTATCGCGCACAACACAATTGACGATCACCGCGTCGTCAACTCAGCCGCCCGGGCGCGCGGCCGCGAAGTCTGCATCGGCATCGCTGACCAGGTGCGGATTGTCGATGTCCAGCGCGGCAACACGCTCGACCAGGCGATCGTATTCGGCCACATCGGCGATCGGACCGATCCGTACCCGGTAGATGTCGGTGGCGCCGCCGGTATCGGCATGAATGACCACTTCTGACAGGCCATTCTGCTCCAGCCTGGCCTTGAAGCGCTCGGCATTGGCAACCTGGCCGAATGCGCCCACCTGCATGAACAGCGTTACCGTGCGCGCCTCGGCCGGGTCAGGCGGCGCGGCATTGGTGGTCGCGATCGGCGCGGGCAGCCGGAAGCCGTCGTCAGCCGGTTCCGGGTCGGCCGCGGCCAGGACCGGCGTCAGCGGGGCCGCAGGCTCGGTATAGGGATAGGCGGTGACTTCGACCATCGCAGTCCCCTTGGTCACCATGTCGAGCTGGTGAGCCGCGGCGTAGGACAGGTCGATGATGCGATTGTCGACGAATGGCCCGCGATCATTGACGACCACCACGACACTTCGGCCATTGGCCAGATTGCGTACCCGGACGCGGGTTGGCAGCGGCAGCGTCTTGTGGGCCGCGGTCATCGCATGCATGTTGTATGGCTCGCCGCTGGATGTCGGTTTGCCGTGGAATTTGTTGCCGTACCAGGAGGCAACGCCGCGCTCGGCATAACCGCTGCTGGTGTCGAGCACGTAGTAGCGCTGGCCGAACACCTCGTAGAACGCCGGGTTGCCGCGCCTGCTCTTCGGCGGTTGCCCGTCGTTGCGCGTGACGACCGGTTTCGCATCCGCAGCGGGGGCGGGCTCGTAGCTGGCGGGTTTCTCCCAGCTCGCCGCGCCCGAACAACCGCCGGCCAGCGCTGCTGTTGCCAGCAGCAGCCACAGGCGAATCCGGGTGGTCGCAATCACCGTGACGCCACCGCGGCGCCTTCGCCGCGCAGTGCCTCGCTCAACTGGAAGACGGCCAATGCATACATCGCGCTGTGATTGTAGCGGGTGATGACATAGAAGTTGCGAAAGCCGATCCAGTACTCCGGCTCGTCGGCGCCGTCGAGCTCGAACAGCGCGGCCGGCGTATCGCCGGGCAGGTCGAGGTCGAAGAGCAGTCCATCGCCGGCCAGCGATGCGATGCTGCGGTTGAGCTTCAGCTTGTTCGTCGTGCTGGGCAGGCCGCGGCCGGGTTCGGGTACGCCCCGGACGGCAATTGGCTGATTAGCCTGCCAGCCGTGCTCGACGAAGTAGTTCGCGACGCTGGCCAGAATGTCGTCCCAGTTGCCGAGCAGGTCCCGTCGGCCGTCACCGTCGCCGTCCAC
>CBFCXA010000369.1:0-1925 GCA_965601985.1 uncultured Chromatiales bacterium
TTTATCAATCACTTATTACTACTTTTTCAAGTTATCTAAAGCTTTGCGATAGCCGCCTGCGCCATCGGCCAGGCATCGGGCCACGCGGCCTATGGTGGTCAGGCTGACTCCGCTGCGGTCGTGAATCTGGCGATAAGTCAGACCTTCGTCCAGCAATTCCACCACGGCCCAGCGGTCTTTCAGCGCCTGCAGCTCGGCCGGGGTGCACAGGTCGATAAAAAAGGCCCTGCATTCCGCCGAGTCTCGCAGGGCCAGTATGGCCCGGTACAGTTCCTGTTCGGCCGCCTGCTCTTCGCGGCGGCTGAGTACGCGGTGATCCTTCATCGTTCTCCGCATGTAACTATGTATTAATATGCTAGTACACTACAACAGCCGGCGCAAGCCCGGACCGGTTGACGCTTTGCCGGACCGGAACCTAGACTCCGCGCCCTCGCGCCGGCAGCCACGGGACCAATCAGTGAGTAAATCCAAGGGCAGGCAGACGCGCAGTGTGCGCGCCGGCGTCGATACCGACACGCAGCACGGCGCGGTCATGCCGCCGCTGTATCTCAGTTCGACCTTCACCTTCGCCGACTACGAGCAGCCGCGACCCTACGACTACACGCGCTCGGGCAATCCCACGCGCGACGAACTCGGCCAGGCGCTGGCAGAACTAGAGGGCGGGGCGGGCGGCACCGTGACCGCATCCGGCATGGCAGCCATCCACCTGGCCTGCCAGCTGCTCAATCCCGGCGATCTGGTCATCGGCCCGGTGGACTGCTACGGAGGCACGTTCCGGCTGTTCCGCCAGTGCGCCGAGCGAGGCCTGTTCCGGGTGGAACTGGTCGATCAGGCCGACCTGGCGGCGGTTGACCAGGCACTGGCCGCGAAGCCGAAGCTGGTCTGGGTCGAAACGCCCACCAACCCGTTGATGCGGGTGATCGACCTGGCCGCCGTCAGCGAGCACGCGCACTCCGCCGGCGCGCTGGTCGCGGCAGACAACACGTTCCTGACCCCGGTCCTGCAGCGGCCGCTGGAGCACGGCGCGGACCTGGTGGTGCACTCGACGACCAAGTTCCTGAACGGGCACAGCGACATCGTCGGCGGCGCGGTCGTGGCCGCAAGCGCCGAGCTGCACGAAGAAATGCAGCGCTGGGCCAATACTCTCGGCGTCTCGGGCTCGCCCTTCGACAGCTACCTGACCCTGCGCGGCCTGCGGACGCTGTACCCGCGCATGCGCCAGCACGAGGAAAACGCGCTGGCGCTTGCCGAGCTGCTGGCCGGGCACACTGCCGTCACCGAGCTGCACTACCCAGGTCTCGCCGAAAGCCCCTGGTACGAGCTCGCGTCGCGCCAGCAGGACGGCTTCGGCGGCATGCTCAGCTTCGAGCTGGCCGGCGGCGAGCCGGCCGTGCGGCGCTTCATAGAGCGCATCGAGCTGTTCTCGCTGGCCGTGTCCCTGGGCGGCGTAGAGAGCCTGGTCTGTCACCCGCCATCAATGAGTCACGCGACCTACGACGATGCCGCTCTCGAGGCTGCCGGGATCTCGCGCGGGTTGCTCAGGTTGTCGGTCGGGATCGAGGCGACGGAGGACCTGGTGGCGGATGTGGAGCAGGCATTGCGGGACTGACTGCCGGTGCTTGCCTGGGGCGTTGGAGCGCTCCCGGCATTTTCGAGGTCGGCGTGTTGGCTGCGGCAGCATCTGAACCGCGAGCGAGGCACGGTGTTCTTCTTCGGGGGACGCGGTGAATACGTCCCTGTAGGCTCGCGCCGGCCGTCCCTGGCCGGCGACGCCCCCGAAGAAGAACACCGCACCTCGCGCGCTTCGATGGAGCGTCGTTTGGTGTGGCGGGGTTGGGCTCCGTCGCTATGACGCGGCGTGTCGCAGAAGCCAAACACGCCGGAGGAGCAGCTGGGGCTGCGGGAAGGGGCTTGCGGGGACCGGC
>CBFCXA010000370.1:0-1906 GCA_965601985.1 uncultured Chromatiales bacterium
CGCCGGCAGGACATGCCGAAGCCCGGCAGGTCCGGCGCGATTGCGCGGTAGCCGGCCTCGGCCAGCGCCGGCAGCAGGGCCGCATATTGATGGCTGGTTCCGGGCGTCCAGTGCAGCAGCACCACTGCCGGGCCCTCCCCGCAGTCGCGGTAGTGGACCTGGCCTGCGTCCGTATCGACGTAGCCGCGCCGTTCGGAATTACTGGCTACGAGCATGTTCCGACTGCGCCGTTGCCGGGGCGGCGCGCGCTTTTCAGTACCTTGATCAGCGCGCGGCCACCTCGCCAGCGCCCATTGCCCGCAGCACCAGGTTCGGCAGGTGGGCGTTGTCCCACTCCGGCTCTTTCGGCGGCGCGGTGCCGGTGCGCAGGATGATCAGCTCGCGCGAAGGCACGATGTAGGCAACCTGGTTCGAGTTGCCGTCGTACAGGTACAGGTCTTCGGCCAGGTAGGGCTCGCTGTGGTAGGTGCCCAGGTCAGGAAAGCGGACCGGGCTCGCCGCGCCGCGGCGCTCGACATAGGGCTGGCCGATATAGGCGCCCATGCCGGCGTGAATGTTCTGGGGTGTCGGTGTGCGGACCTGCTCGACGAAGCCTTCCGGCAGCAGGCGCTTGCCTTCCCACACACCGTCATTGATCAGCAGCACCGCCATGCGCAGATACGCCTCGGCCGGCAGCAGAATGCAGCAGCCGGCATGCGCCAGGCCGTCGACGCGGGTGGTCCATACCTCACCGCCGGGCGCGCCGATCGGCGAGAGCACTTCGTCCGATACCCACTCCGAATAGCGCCGTTCGGTGGCCCGCTCGATCAGCACCGCAACCAGGTCCGAAGTCGCGTTGGAGTATTCATAGACGCTGCCGGGCTCGCTGCGCAGCGGATAGCGGTTGATGATGATGTCGTCGTGGCGCGGATGCAGGTAGGCGCGATTGAGGATGCTCTCCGGCTGCATGGCCGGCGCCTGCGGCAGCAAACCGCTGCGCATGTCCAGCAGGTAACGCACGCGGATCTTCGCCTTGTCGCTGCCCTGCCATTCGTCGATGTAGTCGGCGACCGACTGGTCCAGCGAGTCGATCTTGCCGAGCCGGATCGCGCGGCCGACCGCCTGCACCGTGACCGGTTTGGCCAGCGAGCGCGACACGATCAGCGTGTCGGGGCGCGTATCGCCGAAATACTCTGCCAGTTGCAGTTCGCCACCCTGCCAGATCATCAGCGCACTGGAATTGTTCGCCGCCGCATAGTCGCGCGCGGCGGCCAGGGTCTCGGCCGGGATCGTCGGCGAGTTCGTGACCGGCCAGAACTCGTGATCCGCTGCGCCCGGAACCGGCTCCATGATGTCGTAAGTCTTCAGACCTTCTCCGGTCATACGCCCGGCGGCCAGCGCTTCGAAGCGCTGCTCGTACAACGCCTCTTCTTCGTCGCTGTAACGCTTCATCGGCACGTCCAGGCCGAAGTCGGCATCAGTCAGCCCGGCATGCATTGCAGCCGGCAGGCTGCCGGCCGCGAGCAGACCGACAATTGCGATAAGGATCGTTACGTTCCGGTCGGTATTCGGCATGGATGGCACCTGGTTGCTGGGCGGAGTCAGTCAAGCATAGTCGCTACGGACGCATTGCGCCCGTCAACCATGCTCCGTAATCGTGGCGCGGTTGGCGTCGAGAAACGCGCCGACGCTGGCCGCGTAGCTGTCCAGTACCGCTCGACAGTCGGCATGGCCCTGCAGCGCCTGCCACCATTCGGCAAGCCGCCCGCCGGCCTGCGTCGGATCGCGCAGTTCCGGGAAGTCCGGGAAACCGAGCTGTTTGAGCAGTGTCATGTAAGGCCCGAGCGCGCAGTCGCCCAGCGTCGGTGTGCCAGCCACGCAGAAAGGGCCGGGGCCCATGTAAAACTCGAGCGAGTCGAAGGCCTTG
>CBFCXA010000371.1:0-1905 GCA_965601985.1 uncultured Chromatiales bacterium
AAGGACGATGCCGAACTCAACGAGTACCTGCTGAACATCGCGCTGGAAAACGCCGCGTTGTACGTGAACGCCGATGCGCCGGCGATTACCGGCACCGCACTGGAAAGCCTGGCGCGCAGCTACCTGGCCGTGACCCGGATCCTGGAAAGGCTGACGCGCCGTTATGACCGGTTGTTCCTGGACCAGCTCCTGTATACGCCGGTGTTCGATACCGAACGGGCCGAGGATGAAACCTGGCTGGGTGAATGGTGTCAGGCGCTCGAGGAAGGCCTGCGCCATTCGGTCAACGGATCCGGCGTGCGCTATCGCGTCGAGGCATCCGTCGACGGCGAACAGCCGGCGGTGCTGCTGCACCGGTACCGGCACGGCAGCGAAGAGACGATGTCGATTCCGGTGAGTTTCTTCAGCACCGCTGAGTACCGGCGCATTGCGGAAATGCGTGACGAACTCGACGACCTGATTGGTGAGGGCGCCTACGTCGCACGTGGCGACAATCGACGCGAGGTGCACAGCTTCAAGGAAGCGATCAACTGGCTGCTCAGCGAATCGCGCAAGGGCCAGACGGTGCAGCGCTACAAAGGCCTGGGTGAAATGAATCCGGACCAGCTCTGGGATACCACCATCAATCCGGAAAGCCGTCGGCTGATGCGGGTACGCATCGAAGATGCCGTGGCGTCGGACGAGATTTTTACCACGCTGATGGGCGACCAGGTAGAGCCGCGTCGCGACTTCATCGAGCGCAACGCACTCGCGGCCGAAAATATCGATATCTGAGCGGCTGCAGGGACGTCAGATATCGGCGCGAAGTTCCGCGACTTTTCCTTCCACCCAGGCCTGTACTTGTGCGTTGACCTCGCGCGGGTTGCGGTCAGCCGGATCGATCGGCGGGCCGATGACGAAGCGGACCACGCCTGGTCGCTTGCGCAGCCCGCGGCGGGGCCAGTAATCCCCGGCATTGTGTGCGACCGGAACCAGCAGCCGGCAGTCACGCTGTGCCAGTAACACGCCGCTCAGTCCGTAGCGCCGTGTTTCCCCGGGTGGCATGCGTGTGCCCTCGGGAAAAATATTTACGTACAGCCCGTCGGCCAGCCGCGCCTTGCCCTGCTCGACTACCTGCTCGATGGCCGAGCTACCGGCCTGGCGGTTGATTGCAATGGGGTGCAACGCGGCCAGCGCCCAGCCCAGAAACGGCGCCCAGATCAGTTCACGCTTCAGCACCCAGCTCTGCATCGGAAGAATCAGAAACTGGGCGAAGGTCTCGTACGCCGATGAGTGCTTGATCAGTACGACACAGGGCTCCTCCGGCAGGTTTTCGCGTCCCTCGACGCGATAGTCCAGCCCGCACAGCAGCTTTACCAGCCAGACTATGCCGGCGCACCAGGCCCGCGAGGTCACATATGCCGCGCGCCTGCCAAACAGTCGCGACAGGACGACGAGCATGGCATACGGTGGCACTGACACGAACATCAGCGTGGTAAACAGCAGCGAACCTAGCCAGCCCACGAGTGATCCTTTTTAATCGCCGCCGCTCGCCTGCTCGCGCAGGCGTTGTTCGTCGATCAGTGTGTGCGCCGCGGCTGCGAGGTCGTCGAACACTTCCGTGTCTCCGGGTAAGCTCGCTTCCGTTTGCCGGCCCTTGCCCGTGCGCACCAGGATCGGCCGTGCGCCGACTGCGATCGCTGCCTCCAGATCACGCGCCGAGTCGCCGATGACCGGCACCTGCTCCAGCGAGCGTGCAAAATCGCGTGCGATCTGGTGTAACAGACCGGGCGCCGGTTTCCTGCAGTCGCAGCCGTCGTCGGGATGATGCGGGCAGAAATAGATACCGGCCAGCCTGCCGCCGGCTGTCTGCACCGCATCGCGCATGCGCCGGTGAATCGCGGCCAGAGTCTCCGCGTCGAACAG
>CBFCXA010000372.1:0-1892 GCA_965601985.1 uncultured Chromatiales bacterium
CGGCTCCATTTGCTGCGCGACCAGCTGAAAGCTGCCGCGCGGCTCGTAGAGCGTGACCCGTGCCTGGATCAGTACCTGCTGGCCGTCTTCCGGGCTGAAGGACAGGCGGCGGTTATCGCCTCGAAACATCGCGCAGCGAACCTGCGCCTCGCTGTCCTTCAGGGTGAAGTACATGTGGCCGGAACGGTGGTGCAGGAAACCGGAAATCTCGCCCTCGACCCAGACCGTGGGCAGGGCGCCCTCGAGGAGCAGCCGTGCCTCTCGGTTCAGTTCGGATACCGACAGGATGGGTTCGTCGGCCGCGATCTCCATGGCCCGCAGTTTACGCACATTCGGCCGAGGCGTACCATTGCGCGTTTTACTCGCCGGGGGTCCGCCAGCCATCATGCGCATCGACTCCGAAGCACTGACCTTCGACGACGTCCTGCTGCGTCCGGATTACTCCGAAGTCCTGCCGCGCGAGGTCAGCCTGCGCACCGCGGTCGCGCGGGGCATCGAACTGAACGTCCCGATCCTGTCCGCTGCGATGGATACCGTTACCGAGGCACGCCTGGCTATTTCCATGGCCCAGGAAGGCGGCATGGGCGTGATCCACAAGAACATGAGCCCGGCCGAGCAGGCGCGCCAGGTCGCGATGGTGAAGAAGTTCGAGAGCGGCATCGTCACCAACCCGATTACCGTATCGCCGGACATGACCATCCGCGAGGTGTTGCAGATCACGCGGGCCAATGCGATTTCGGGAGTGCCGGTCGTGGACCGCGGCGAGACCGTCGGCATCGTGACCAATCGCGACCTGCGGTTCGAGACCCGGCTCGATGCGCCGGTGTCACAGGTGATGACGCCGAAGGAAAAGCTGGTCACGGTGCAGGAGGGCGCAGACGAAGAAGAAGTGCTTGGTCTGCTGCACCAGTACCGCATCGAAAAGGTGCTGGTGGTCAACGAAAACTTCGAGCTGCGCGGCCTGATTACCGCGAAGGATTTCCAGAAGGCGCAGGACTTTCCGCTGGCCTGCAAGGATCACCTCGGGGCGCTGCGCGTCGGGGCTGCGGTGGGCACCGGCGCCGATACCGACGAGCGGGTAGCGGCACTGGTCGAGGCCGGCGTCGACGTGCTGGTGGTGGATACCGCGCACGGCCACTCGAAGGGCGTGATCGAGCGGGTGCGAACGATCAAGCAGGCGAACCCGGACCTGCCGGTGATTGCCGGCAATATCATCAGCGCCGAGGCGGCGCGCGTGCTGGCCGATGCCGGGGCCGACGGCCTCAAGGTCGGCATTGGCCCGGGTTCGATCTGCACCACGCGCGTGGTCGCCGGCGTCGGCGTACCGCAGATCAGTGCGGTCGCGAATGTAGCCGCTGAACTGGCCGGCGACGGCATCCCGGTGATCGCCGATGGCGGCATCCGCTATTCCGGCGATATCGCCAAGGCGCTGGTAGCCGGGGCCTACTGCACCATGATCGGCGGCCTGTTCGCCGGTACCGAAGAGTCACCGGGCGAAGTCGAGCTCTACCAGGGCCGCTCCTACAAGTCGTATCGCGGCATGGGCTCGCTCGGCGCGATGTCCCAGGATCACGGCTCGTCGGATCGCTACTTCCAGGACTCGGCCGAGCAGCTCGAGAAGCTGGTGCCCGAGGGTATCGAGGGGCGCGTACCCTACAAGGGCAGCCTGGCGGCGATCGTGCATCAGCTGGTCGGCGGCGTGCGTGCCGCGATGGGTTATACCGGCTGCTCGAGCATCGACGAGATGCGCACGAAACCTAAGTTCGTGCGCATGACCGGTGCCGGCGTGCGCGAGAGTCACGTGCATGACGTGACCATCACCAAGGAACCGCCGAACTATCGCGCCGATGTCTGAGGCAGGCGCCATCAGCAGCCGGCCGGACGCGCAGCCT
>CBFCXA010000373.1:0-1866 GCA_965601985.1 uncultured Chromatiales bacterium
GGCCCATTTCACTGTCGACCATGAAATGCGAACCGGTGTTGACGTAGCGGCCGCCGTCGGCCGGGTTGGTCTGGATGAACGGGAATTGCGTCAGGTCGATCTCGTCGCCCTTGAGCACGACTTCCTTGACCGGCGCGTCGCTGGCTTTGACTTCTACCGGCGGGATCTGCGGGTAACGCCCACCGTTGGCCTTGAGCATTTCAGTCAGGTAGTCCTTGGCCTGCCAGTAGCTGTCGTAGTAGTTGTCCCAGACCGGCTCCAGCCCCCACATCAGGCTCTCGCAGAACCAGTGCGCCTGCACGTTGCCGAGCACCGGGCCCTTCATCCACCGACCATTGACCTTGACCTCGTCGAACACGATGGCCGGCGACGCGTACTTACCGAACATGTCGGTCATGCGGTAGAACAGTGCGGTGGCGTGGTACTTGTCCTGGTCGATCCGCGGCACTCGCATGACCAGGCCGTTGGCCTCCATCATCGCCATCCAGTCGCGCAGCGAGTCGAACGGCGCCTGCGGCGCGCGCTTTTTGCCCGCGCCGCGATGACTGGCCGCGGCCGCCGTGCCGCTGCCGGCCAGCGTGGCCAGCCCGGCGGTCGCCGCGAGGATTTCCCGGCGGGACAGGCCCGGGATGTCCAGGTCCAGCAGATCCTTGATGTCAGGGGTGTCGGCCATCGCCTTGCGCTCCGTCTGCAATGCTTCAAGGCAGGAAGTGATACCACGATCACCGGCCCGAGTGCTGTCCACTGCCGCGCCGCAGCCCACCGCTATCCGCAGGCTGGCGCTACAATAGCTGTATGGCCGGGATTCTCGTTCGTACGCTGATCATTGCGCTGGGCATCTGGCTCGCGTCGGAATTGCTGCCCGGCGTCACAATTGCCGGTACCGGCACCATCCTGCTGGCGGCCCTGCTTCTGGGGCTGGTCAACGCCATAGTCCGGCCCATCCTGGTACTGCTGACCCTGCCGGTGACGCTGCTGACGCTCGGCTTTTTCCTGCTGGTGATCAACGCCGCGATGTTCGGGCTGGTGGCGGCGATGCTGGGTCAGTTTCAGGTTGCGGGGTTTTTCTCGGCGATGTTCGGGGCCTTGATCGTCAGTATTGTCAGCACGATTGCTTCGTGGACGATCGGGCCGGATGGGCGGTATGAGATTTTGATTATTGATCGGCGGGGGTGAGTGACGTCGCTTGCTTGTTGTTGGTAGCGGCAGCGAGTTACGCAAAGCCTTGCGGAAACACGCCGAGCCTACATGGACGTATTCACGGCGTGTTTCGACTGCCCCGCATCGCTGAGCGCGGGCGTCTTCCCCTGAAGACACACCGGTCTTAGCCGGCCTGAAAAGCTGTTTCGTTTGGCGGGACGGAAACCCCATCGAACATAGCTTCGCATTCCTGCGCGTAACGCCTCCGCGCAAACCCCCAGAACGCCAGCACCGGCAGCCCGATAACCGCCGGCACCGTGGCCGCCGCATAGCGAATCCCGGCTTCGCCGAACACGTTATCGGTTAACAGACCGACTGCGACCGGTCCGATCAGCATGCCCGACAGGCTGGTGATCATGTAGAACAGCGCCGAGAACTGCCCGCGCATGCGCCCGGGTGCGACGTTCAGCATCGCGATCGGTGCCGACGCCGATACGATTGACATGCCGGCCAGGTTCAACAACCACACGGCATACGCCAGCTCGCCGCTAGGCATCAGTGGCGACACGATGCCCATGACTACCAGCAGCGCGGTGCCGGTCAGCATGACGAGCATCGGGCCGTCGCGCCGGCCCTGGCTGAAGAGCTTGTCGGATATCCAGCCGGCGACATTCACGGTAATCGGGCCGATGATCACCAGCGCCAGGCCGCTCCACAGCGCGAAGC
>CBFCXA010000374.1:0-1847 GCA_965601985.1 uncultured Chromatiales bacterium
GAGGTTGAGGACGGGCGTGCGCTGGTCCTGCGGGTTGCGGAGCACCGGCTGCCGGAATTGCGGCCGCTGGAAGAAGTGCGCGCCACCATTGCCGGCGAATTGCGTCTGCAGGAGGCCTCGCGCCTGGCTCGCAGCCGCGGCGAGGAGCTGCTCGCACGTGCCCGGGACGGCGAAGACCTGGGGCTGGTGGCAGTCGAGTACGGCCTCGACGTTCAGCAGACCGAACTGATCCTGCGCAATGCAGACAGCCTGCCTGCCGAGATAACCGCGGCCGTATTCCGGGCGCCGCCGACCGGCGCGGGCCCGGTCTACGAGGGGCTCGAGACCGCGGACGGCGGTTACGCGGTGTTCCGTGTCGACCGCGTCGCGCCGGGCCGGCCGGAAGCCGTGCCGCGGGACCAGCGCGACCAGGCCAAACAGCAGCTGGCGCTGCAGCTGGGCAACGCGGACTTCGGTTCACTGGTCGTTGACCTGCGTGACGCGGCCAGCGTGCAGGTCGCGCCCGATACCTTTGCTGAACCGGAGCCCCTGTAGCAACCGGGCCGTATGGCCCGAGCTGGCGGCGCAATGCCCAAACTGAAGCTGCACTGGCAGATCCTGATTGCGATACTGCTGGCTGTCGCGGCCGGCAGCCTGGCCGGCGAGACCGCCTCGGTTGGTCCGGTCCTGCTGGTCGACGCCTTCGACTTCGTCGGCACGCTGTTCATCAACGCGCTGAAGATGCTGATCGTGCCGTTGATCAGTTCTTCGATCATCGTCGGCGTTGCCGGTATCGGTTCCTCGGGCAACCTCGGCAAGCTCGGCGGCAAGACGCTGCTCTTCTACGCGCTGACTACGCTGCTGGCGATCCTCGTCGGGCTGATACTGGTCAACATCGTCCGGCCGGGCATCGTCGACGGCGAGCCGGCCCGCGAATTACTGGCGCTGGACAGCGATACCGGGCAGCTCAGCGAATCGATAGCGGATCGCGGCGCTGGCGATGTGGTCGAGATCTTTCTGCGCATGGTGCCGCCGAATATCGTCGCCGCGGCGGCAGGTGGCGAAATGCTCGGCATCATCTTTTTCTGCCTGCTGTTCGGCTATTTCATGACGCGCATGGACCACAGCATCGCCGAGCCGCTGTTCCGTTTCTGGTCCGGCGTATTTCAGGTCATGATGCGCATGACCGAGTGGGTCATGATGTTCGCACCGATCGGCGTGTTCGGTCTGGTTGCGCGGGTCGTCGCGCGGACCGGTTTCGATGCCGCCGCGCCACTGATCAGCTTCGCCCTGGTAGTGCTGGCCGCACTGGTGGTACACGTGGTCTTCACGCTGTCGCTGTTGCTGACTTTCGTCGGGCGAGTGAGCCCGCTGGCCATGTTCCGGGCCGCCGCACCGGCCATGCTGACCGCGTTCTCGACCGCATCGTCGTCGGCGACGCTGCCGATCACGATGGAATGTGTCGAGAAGGGCGCCGGTGTATCCAATCGTGTCAGCAGTTTCGTGTTGCCCCTGGGTGCGACCGTCAACATGAACGGTACTGCGCTCTACGAGTGCATGGCGGCGATGTTCCTGGCGCAGGCCTATGGCCTTGAGCTTGGCTTCGGCGTGCAGTTCACGATCGTGGTGATTGCGCTGGTGACTTCTATCGGTGTGGCGGGAATTCCATCCGCGTCGCTGGTGGCCATCGCGATCATCCTCGCGGCCGTCGGCCTGCCGGTGGAGGCCATCGGCGTGCTGTTTGTGTTCGATCGTGTCCTGGATATGGCCCGCACCAGCGTCAACGTATTCGGTGACGCCTGTTGCGCGGTCATCGTGGCTCGGATGGAGGGCGAAGACCGGCTGTTTGCCGGACCGGTCGGTCAGCC
>CBFCXA010000375.1:0-1835 GCA_965601985.1 uncultured Chromatiales bacterium
CATGTGCAGGGTGCCGGTGACGTTCGGCGGCGGGATCATGATGCAGTAGGGCGCGCCGTCGCCTGCGGGCTCGAAGTAGCCGGCCGCCTCCCAGTCGCGGTAGATGCGCTGCTCGATCGCAGCCGGCTGGTAAGTCTTGTCCATGCGTGTATCTGGCCGGGGAGGGCGCGGGCCGGTCAGCCGACGCGGTGGGTCTGCGGCTGGTAGCCGTTATCGCGGTAGAAGCCGAAGCGTCGCCGACCGCGCTGGCGACCTTCTTCGCTGGCGTCGACGATTTCGGCCACGCGTTCGAATTGCTCGAAGCAGGCCGGCACGTCGTCGGTCAGATTGATCAGCAGTTCGCCGGTACACTCGCTGGCGTCGCAGCCGATAGTCACCGGGTTGTCGCTGTCCTTGCCGCCGTCCGCGATCGTATGCGGCAGGAAACTGCCGGCTCGATAGGTCCACATCAGGTCGTCCAGCCGGGCGGCGTCGCCTGCATCGGCGGTCAGTGCGTGCACCCGGTGGGACAGCCCGAAAGCCTTCTCGCTCAAACGGCAGGCGAAACGCGTACGCGCATCGTTGCCGGGCGCCTCGAGAATATAGAAGTCGATGCGTTTGCTGTCGTCGCTCATCGCTGTTCTGCCGCGTGCAGGGGCATGGCCGCCCCGCAGTGCCTGGTCATCCGTTCAGCAGGTACTCCATGAGCAGCGGAACCGGGCGTCCGGTGCCGCCCTTGGCCGCGCCCTGTCTCCACGCGGTACCGGCGATATCCAGGTGGGCCCAGTCCGTATCGCCGGCGAAGCGCGAGAGGAAACAGCCGGCGGTAATGGTGCCGGCCTCGCGGCCGCCGATATTGGCTACATCGGCGAAGCGGCTCTTGAGCTGACGCATGTACGGCGCGTCCAGCGGCAGTTGCCAGGCCCGGTCATCAGCGCGCTCGCCTGCTTTCATCAACGCGCCGGCGAGCTTGTCGGAATTCGACATCAGGCCACTGCGATGGCGTCCCAGCGCAATGATGCAGGCACCGGTCAGCGTGGCGATGTCGATCATCACGCTCGGCTTGAAGCGCTGCGCATAGGTCATCGCATCGGCGAGGATCAGTCGACCTTCGGCATCGGTGTTCAGAATTTCGATCGTCTCGCCGGACATCGCGGTAACGATGTCGCCGGGCCTGGTTGCCGTGCCGCTGGGCAGGTTTTCGCAGGCCGGCACGATGCCGACGAGGTTGATGCCCGGGCCCAGCGCGGTGACGGCCTTGATCACGCCGAACACGGTTGCGGCGCCGCACATATCCCACTTCATCTCGTCCATCTGCGGCGGCGGTTTCAGCGAAATGCCGCCGGCGTCGAAGGTGATGCCCTTGCCGACCAGCGCGACCGGGCGCGCATTCTTCCGCTTGCTGCCGCGATAGTTGAAGACCATGAACTTGGCCGGTTCACTGGTGCCGGCCGTGACCGACAGCAGTGAGCCCATGCCGAGCTTCTTCATTTCAGCTTCATCGAGCACGTCCAGCGACAGCTGTTTCACGCCGCGCGCCAGCTTGCGTGCCTGCTGCACCAGGTAATTCGGTGTGCAGACATTGGGCGGCAGGTCGCCGAGTTCGCGCGCCAGCGACATGCCCGCGCCGATCGCGTCGCCGTGTTTGAGGCCGCGTCGCGCGGCTGCAGCCTGTTTGGCCGTGCAGGCTATGGTGAAGCGCTTGAGACTCGCCTGGCTTGCGTCATCGTCCCCGTTCTTGCTCTTGGTCGCGGTGTAGCGATAGCTGGTGTTGTGCCACAGCTCGGCGCAAATGCTCGCGCGCCGGTACGCGTCGGCGCCTTTTGCGTTCTCGTGCGCCAGGTAACTGACCGCGG
>CBFCXA010000376.1:0-1789 GCA_965601985.1 uncultured Chromatiales bacterium
GGCACCGGATCGGGGTCCACCGCCGCTTCCTCGCGCAGCCGCCGGTTCAGGTCGTCCTGCAGCTTGCTGGCGGGGATATTGATGTCGGTGCTCATGAGGCATCTCTCCAGTCGAGAATCATTTTGAGGCAGGCCGGGTCTTCGAATGCGGTGCGATAGGCGCCGGCCGCAGCGCTGACCGGTTCGCGATGGGAAATCAGGCCGTCCAGCGACAGTCGCCCGGACTCGATCAGCTCGCGAACCGCAACCAGATCGGGCGGCTGGAATTCCGCGGCAATGCGCAGGCGCGCTTCGCGCATGAACGCCGGCGGAAAATCGAACTGCAGCGGTTCGTGGTAGAAGCCGGCGAGCACGATCTCGCCGCCGGGCGCGAGCCGACCGATCAAGGTATCGAGCAGCGAGCCGTCGCCGCTGACATCACAGATGCGCCGGTAGTCATGGCGCTCATCCTCTTCGGCACGCAGCATCCGGTACCCTTCGGCGCCGTCGGCGCGGATCGGATTGTTCTCCCAGACCACCGGCGCGTCACCCCCGGCCGCGATCGTAATTCGCGCCAGCAGCCGACCGAGTACGCCGTGGCCAACTATCAGGTCGGGCCAGGCCTGGTTGGCCAGCGCGTGATAAGCCGTCGCGGCCAGCGCCATCAGCACTGCGCGCTCGCCCAGTGTTTCGTCGACCGGGACCACCCGCTGTGCCGGGACCACGAGCTGCCTGGCTGCACCGCCGAACAGGCCGCGCACCTCACCAAAACAGCTGGCCCCCGGCACGAACACCGCCTGGCCGGGTTCGAGCATCGCCTTTGAGCCCGCGGCGGCTACGCGACCGAAGGACTCGTAACCCGGGACCAGCGGATAGCCCAGGCCGGGAAACGGCGGCATCCGGCCGGTCCAGAGCAGCCGCTCGGTACCCGTGCTGATGCCGCTGAATTCGATGTCGACAATCAGGTCGTCGTCGCCGGGCGGCGTCAGGTCGAGCTGCCGGATAGCCAGCTGACCCGGCGCCTCGAACACGACCGCGGTGGTATTCACGACCGGCACTTGCCGGCGGCTGGCAACTCGATCCGGCTCATTGTGCGGGTTCGGCCTGCGCGGCCTCCAGGGTCTGCTGGCGACGGGCCTCCTGCAGGCGTGCGCTGCGCAATTTCAGTACGAACTGCGTGGCGTTGATGGCGTAGGTCGCGTAGGCGGCGAGCGCCAGGTACATCTGCCCGCGGGGGCCCAGCCAGCCGAACAGCACCGCAAACAGGTAGGCCGTATGCAGCGCCAGCACCAGCATGCTGAAAACGTCCTCCCAGAAGAACGGCCGCGCGAACAGCCATTCATCGAAGACGACCTTTTCCCAGATGGAGCCGGTGATCATGATGGCATACAGCACCATGGTCTTCACGACTACCGAGATCGTCGCGGCCGCCAGCCCGTCGCCGGTAGACAGATACCGCCAGACCAGCCACAGGCTGACAAGGAATACTACGAACTGCACCGGCGCCAGCACCGCCTGCACGATGGTCCAGCCGCTGGCATCGCGTCGGGCCTTTTCTTCCGGCGTGTAGAGCGGCTGGTAGTCGTCGTCGGCGTAACTCGCCGAGTTCTTCTGATTATTCAATGATTCACCCCTGAATCATGAGTCTATGCCCGTCGCGGTGGCAGTCACAAGCGCGATACGACCGCGTTTCGAACAGCGAAGGCGCCGAATGCTCAGGGCTTTCCTGACGAAAATGCAATTGTTGCGAACTGTCACGCTGCGGCGACCGCTGGTTCAGCGCATGAGCACCGGCTTGTGCACCCAACCCT
>CBFCXA010000377.1:0-1667 GCA_965601985.1 uncultured Chromatiales bacterium
GCTCGAGGCGCAGGGTTCGGTACTTACCAACAAGTACGCCGAGGGTTATCCGGGCAAGCGCTACTACGGCGGCTGTCAGTACGTGGACGTGGCCGAGGAGCTCGCCCGCAATCGCGCCTGTGAACTGTTCGGCGCCGCGTACTCCAACGTGCAGCCGCATTCGGGCTCGCAGGCCAATGCGGCCGTCTACATGGCACTGCTCAATCCGGGCGACACCGTGCTCGGCATGAGCCTGGCCGACGGCGGGCACCTGACGCACGGCTCGCCGGTGAATTTCTCCGGGCGTCTTTACAACATAGCGGCCTACGGGCTGGACGAGCAGGGCAACGAAATCGACTATGCGCAGGTCGAGTCGCTGGCGCGCGAGCATCGCCCGCGCATGATCATCGCCGGGTTTTCCGCCTACTCGCGAGTGGTCGACTGGGCGCGCTTCCGCGCGATCGCCGACGAGGTCGGTGCTTACCTGATGGTCGACATGGCGCATATCGCAGGATTGGTGGCGGCCGGCGTGTACCCGAGCCCGGTCGAGCTCGCGGACGTGGTGACCACCACGACGCACAAGACCCTGCGCGGTCCGCGCGGCGGCCTGATTCTGTCGCGCGATGAGGAACTGGGTAAGAAGTTCAACTCGCTGGTGTTCCCGGGTACCCAGGGCGGCCCGCTGATGCACGTGATTGCGGCCAAGGCGGTGGCGTTTCTCGAAGCCATGCAGCCGGAATTCCGCAGCTACCAGGAACAGGTAATCACCAATGCACGCGCGCTGGCCTCCGGCTTGCAGGAGCGCGGCTACAAGATCGTGTCGGGCGGCACCGACAATCACATGTTCCTGCTCGATTTGATCGACAAGGACATCACCGGCAAAGACGCAGACGCCGCGCTGGATGCTGCGCACATCACTGTCAACAAGAACGCGGTACCGAACGATCCGCGCTCGCCATTCGTGACCAGCGGCGTGCGTATGGGCACACCGGCAATCACCACCCGGGGCCTCGGTACCGAGGAGATCGCGCTGCTCGGCGGCTGGATTGCCGACGTGCTGGACGATCTCGCCGACGAGACGCGCGTGGCCGCCGTGCGCGACCAGGTGGTCGAGCTCTGCCGGCGCTTCCCGGTATACACCTGACCGGTACCGCGCGGGTCGCGCGGCGCATGCGGTGCACTGTCCTTTCTGCAACCACTCCGAGACCAAGGTCACCGATTCGCGGCTGGCCGGTGAAGGCCGGCAGGTGCGCCGGCGTCGCGAATGCCTGGAATGCGGCGAACGATTCACGACCTTCGAGACGGCGGAACTGGTGCTGCCGCGGCTGATCAAGCGTGATCGCACGCGTGAGCCGTTCGACGAGGCCAAGCTGCGCAGCGGGATCCTGCGCGCACTCGAGAAGCGGCCGGTAGACAGTGAAGCGGTAGAGGCGTCGCTGGCACGGATCATTCACCAGCTGCGCTCGACCGGCGAACGGGAAATCCCGTCGCGTCTGCTCGGCGAAATCGTTATGGAAGAACTGCGCAGCCTGGACGAAGTGGCCTATGTGCGCTTCGCGTCGGTGTATCGGAGCTTCCAGGACGTGACCGCGTTCGAGGACGAGATCCGGCGGCTGCAGGAAATCAGCGACGAACAGGAGCGTCGGGACCAGATGTCCCTGTTGCCCGATGACACGAAATGACCAGCA
>CBFCXA010000378.1:0-1655 GCA_965601985.1 uncultured Chromatiales bacterium
AGCATCAGCACTGGCATACCGTGCCCTGATGCGCGTCGTCGGTTGGCGCGGGCTTTGCCTGTTGTGGCTCGCCGTAGGTGTCGCGGCGGCCGACGGGCTGGAATCGGCCAGCAACTGGATTCGTCTGAAGGGCGACCTGGCCGGTGCGGTGACCTACGAGTGGGTGCGCGGCACCGCGTTTGCCGTGCCTGAGGGGCGAGAGAGTTTCGCGCTGTTCGATATCGAGTCGGTCACGGTCCGCCAGGTCAGGCCGCTGCCCGGCGGCGGCTGGGAGGAGAGAAACTACGCCTGCCGGCTGTATCGCGATTCCGCCGGCGGCGAGTACATCGACGCCTTCGACAACCCGCTGTCCGGTACACGCACCGAGCTGGCTGGCGCCTGCAACGACGGTTTCGGTATTCGCTATACGGCCAGCAGCGTCGACCTGACTGCGGACATCGCGCTTTCGAGCTCCTCGCTCGGCGTGCCGATGCAGCTCGATATCGTCGAACTGGGCGATCGGCTGCTGGTGCGGCGGACATCACACAGCCGCTTCACGCCACCCGGCGCGTCGGCGCCCCGGCGGGAGCTGTCGATCGACAGTTTCAGCGTGACTGCGGTGGACTTCCGCAATCCCGACATTACCGATCTCGACGCAGTCTATACCTGGACCAGTCGCGCCGAGTGGATGAGCAGCCTGGGCCTGGCAGATCTGCCGGGGCACATGCTGTGGATCGTCAATGGCCGGAAATACCGGGACGTTGCGGATTTGCCGGTTGCCTTCCGCGCCGCGCTGGATGCGCGCGTGCCCGGCGCACTGGACCGGCAGATCGACTGGAGCGACTTCCCGGCAGACTAGGGCAGGTCGCCCGCGGTCGGCGGCGCTTCGTCGCTGTCGAGATCTACGGGCAGAGTGCTGAGCAGTTCGCGCCAGGCACCGGGCGCGATGTCATCGTCCTCGATTGCCGCGAAGCTCTTGTTGCGCGCGTCCGGATCGGTCAGCGCATGCACCGCGATGCGCGCGACCTCGCCCATCGCGATGCGGCCGACGCCGTAGTCGCGCCGAGCCAGCACGCGCATGCCGGTTGCGCCGCCACTCACGTTCATAAGTCCGCCCGGGCCGATGATCGTGTAGTCCAGCCCGCTCAGTTTCAGGTGATCTTCGCCACGCGTCTTCCAGTAGCGGATGTCGCCGGTCGTCGCCATGCGGCTGCGCTTGCGATGCGGACCGGCGGCGGCGGAGGAAATCAGTACGAAGTGGCGCACGCCGGCCTCCACGGCTGCGTCCACCAGGTTACGCACGCCGCCGTAGTCGACGAACTCCGGCCCGTCTGGCCCGCTGCGGCTGCGCGCGCCGATGCTGCAGACAAGAAAGTCGACGTCCTGCATCGCCGCGGTCAGGTCGGACGGCTCGCGCACGTCCGCCTGGACCCAGTCCCAGTCGTCGCCCAGCCGCTCGGCGGCGCGGGCCGGGTCGCGGGTCATCGCGCGAACCTGATAGCCCGCGTCACGAAGCTCGCGAATGATGTAGCCGCCGGTTCGGCCCGTCGCTCCGGCCACCAGTACGCGTGCCGGGTCGGCGGCGCTGGCGAGCATCGGCAGCAGGCAGGAAAACGCGGTCGCGCCGAGAAACATCGCGCGCCGGGTCAGGACTCGAGAGATCGACATGGCCATGC
>CBFCXA010000379.1:0-1621 GCA_965601985.1 uncultured Chromatiales bacterium
CGTTCCTGATCGATGCGGTGATCATGCAGCTGGACCGCAAGGGTCAACCGACTGAGCAGACCTGGTATCCGCAGGTGTCTATCGCCTCGGAGCGTCGCAAGAAAGTCTGACGCGTATGGCCTGATCCCGCTGGTCGGGTTGCCGGTCATGATGGACAATACGCCGCCCCACAGGTCTGGCCCCGCTCATGAGACTCTCCAAGTTCGGCAAACGCTTTACCCGTCGCACCGGCGCGCGCGAACTGATGGACGATCTCGGCGCGGCGATGGCCGCCGAGACGCCGGCGATGATGCTCGGCGGTGGCAACCCGGCGCACATCCCGGCCGTGCTCGAGCTGATGGCGGCGCGGCTGCGCGAAATCGCTGGCGATCCGCGCGACCTGCGCCGGATGCTGGCCGACTACGCATCGCCGGCCGGCGAGGACCGGTTTCGCGCCGCGATTGCCGATTTGCTGCGCCGGGAGTACGGCTGGCCACTGGGTGCGCAGAACATCGCGCTGACCGGCGGTAGCCAGAGCGGATTCTTTTTGTTGTTCAACATGCTGGCCGGCGAGTTCGACGACGGACGGTCGCGACGCATACTGCTGCCGATGGTGCCGGAGTACGCAGGCTACAACGATCTGGGCGTCACCGAAGAATTGTTCACGGCCAGGCGGCCCGCAATCGAGCACCTCGACGAGCGGCTGTTCAAGTACCACGTCGACTTCGCGCAGCTGGCACCCGACGACAGTGTCAGCGCCATCTGCGTGTCCCGGCCCTGTAATCCCACCGGCAACGTACTCAGTGACAACGAGGTCGGGCAACTGGCCGAGCTCGCGCGGCGCCACGACCTGCCGCTGATTCTCGACAACGCCTACGGTCTGCCGTTTCCGCAGATCGTATTTGCCGAGGCTACGCCGTACTGGGACGACAACGTGATCCTGTGTATGAGCCTGTCGAAGATCGGCCTGCCAGCGGCACGCACCGGCATCATCGTGGCCAGCGAAGAAGTCGTCGACGCGATCGCCAGCGTGAACGCAGTGGTCAGCCTGGCGGTCAGCAGCGTCGGCGCGGTGATTGCCCGCAACTGGGTGGCCAGCGGCGAGATCATTCGCCTCAGCCGCGAGCTGATCCAGCCTTTTTACCGGCAGCGCGCCGAGCAGGCGCTGGCCTGGCTGCACGAGTCGTTACAGGGCTCAAGCTGGCATGTGCACAAGCCGGAGGGGGCTCTGTTCCTGTGGCTGTGGTTGCCGCAGCTGCCGGTTACCAGCCAGGTGCTGTACGAGCGGCTGAAAGCGCGCGGTGTCTACGTGTTGCCCGGGCATCACTTTTTCCCGGGCCTCGAACAAGACTGGGTGCATCGCGATCAGTGTCTGCGGCTCAGCTATGCGCAGGATCCGGAGCAGGTCCGCCGCGGCATCGGGATTATCGGCGAGGAGCTGCGCGCGCTCGGTGCCTGAGCTAGCCGGCCTTGCCAATCGCGTCGCACAGGTGCCTGCCGAGTTCCTCGAACTCGTCGGCGCGGGACGTGGACTTTCTCCAGACCATGGCGATTTCCCGGTGCGCGCGGCGCTTCAGCGGGTAAGTCTCGATCCGGGTCTCGGCCAGCAGTGACGAGCCGACGGCCATTTCCGGCAGAAAAG
>CBFCXA010000380.1:0-1612 GCA_965601985.1 uncultured Chromatiales bacterium
GCCGAGTCCGCGCGCGACCAGCAGCGCGGCCACCGCGCCCAGCACCGTGGCCACGGATACCAGCAAAAAGCCCTGCATCAGGCCGAACAGGAAGCCACCGCACATGACCAGCAGCGAGCCCGGCACCATCAGCACGCTGCAGACGGTGAACAACAGCAGGTAGACAAGGCGGCCGGCCACCGGGTACAGCTGCACCCAGGCCAGCAGCTCCAGGAGCCAGGCCTCGAGCGGCAGCAGCCACAGCGCGGCCAGCATCAGGGCGAGAAACAGCGACGCAGCCAGCGCGCGACCGCGCAGGCTCACCGGTTGATCTGTCATCCCGGCCGCGTCAGTGAATTCGAGCCGCTGGCGCCGGTACCGCGCCGGTCGAGCAGCTCCCAGTTACGCTCGCGTGCGACCTGCGCCAGTTCGCGGTCCGGTTGCACCGCCACCGGATGGCCGCACCAGTAGAGCAGCGGCAGGTCGTATCGAGAATCGCCATAGGCGAATACGTCGGTCGCTGCGATGCCCGCGCGGCGGCAATAGTCGGTGGCCAGAGCCAGCTTCGCGGTACCGAAGGGATGGCGCAGCGGCACCCGCCAGTCGAAGCTCTCTCCGCGCGTGGCGCACAGACTGCCGATGCATTCGGTCACGCCGAGCTGCGCGGCGATACCGTCGGCAATGAACTGCGGCGTGCCGGACAGCAGCAGCACGCGGTCGCCGCGCTCGAGGTGCTCCTGCAGCCGCTGGCGGGTCGGTTCGATCCAGTAGTCTGCCAGCGCCGTCTCCAGCCAGCGCGACGCCAGCGCGCCGACCTTTTCGCGACGCAGCCAGGCCAGATAGGCCTTGTTCTTCTTGAACACCTGGCGGCCGAAGCGCGGAGCATTCAGCAGCAGGAACAGCGCGGAGGCTGCAACCTGGCGCGGACCCTGGTTACCGGTGCGCAGCAGCTCGGCGTAGAAACGCCGCTCGGTGCTCGCTCCGCCGACCAGCGTGCCATCGATGTCGAAGATTGCCAGGGCCATGAAAACTCTACTCGCGCGGTTCCCGGTGCACTTTCAGACTGCCGAGAATAGCGTGCCGCTCGGCGTAAACGAACTCGGCAACCACCGGCAGGCCGCGCAGGATGCACAGCAGCACGGACAACAGCACCAGCGCGAAGCCGATGCCCTCCGCGAGCCAGCTCCATTCGGCCCAGATATCCGGCACGAGCGCCGGCAGCGGATAGATCAGCAGCAGCCAGCAGAATGTCGTGGCCTTGAGTACCGCATAGAAAATGCGCATGAACTTGCTGGCCACCAGCCACCTGCCGAGCGGGCCCTCGATCATCGCGAACGGGCTTTGCCGGTGGTCGCTGGCCTGGCTGGCACGGATGGTGTCGACAATCACGCCACGAATCACGAATACCAGCGGCACCCAGATCGGCACCAGGTCTAGGTCCGCGAGCACGATCCACATGGTCAGCTCGACCACGCGGTCGCCGGCGATATCGAACATTGCGCCGAACAGGCTGGTTTCCTTGCGCTTGCGGGCCACATAACCGTCGAGACCGTCGGTCACGAAGACCAGGATCAGCAGCGGCACATTCAGGAGCTGGACCAGCGGCGGCGCGGAATAGGCGAGCACGACCACC
>CBFCXA010000381.1:0-1603 GCA_965601985.1 uncultured Chromatiales bacterium
ATACACTTCGCGACCCTGGTGACGGGCCACCTGCGCAATGATGTGCGCGGCCGAACCGAAGCCGTAGAGCCCGATGCGCTGCGCGTCGCCGGCCATGCGCAGGCTGCGGTAACCGATCAGTCCGGCGCACAGCAGCGGCGTGGTATGGACCGCGTCCAGCGACTCGTCGATCGGCAGGCAGAAATCCGCATCGGCGAGCATATACTCGGCGTAACCGCCGTCGAGCGTGTAGCCGTGGAATTCGGCCTTCGGGCACAGGTTCTCGCGCCCTGATCGACAGTATTCACACTCACCGCAGGTATGGCCCAGCCAGGCGGCGCCGACACGGCTGTCGATCGACAGTGAGGACTTCGAGCCGGCGCCGACTACTCGGCCGACGACCTGGTGGCCGGGCACGACCGGGTAAGGCTGGTCGGAGAGTTCGGCGTCCTGCACGTGCAGGTCGGTGCGGCAGACACCGCAGGCTTCCACGCGTATCCGCACCTGGTTCGGGCCGGGTTCGGGTATTGGCCGGGTCTGCGCCACCAGCGGCCGGCCGGCCGCTTCGAAGCACAGCGCCTGCATCCCGGGGCTCAACGCGCGGTATCGGTTTCGCCGGGACGTTCCAGCCGACCGCCCGGGTAGTCGAGATCGCCGCTGTCCCGCTCGTCGCTGTCGCGTTCCTGTTGCGGCAGGTAGCGGAATGTGTGGCGATAGATCAGGTCGCTAGTGGCTACCGTGACCCCTTCGCGCATGCGCGGGCGGAACAAAGAGCGCTGCAGCACGCGTTGCACCTTGCTGTCCATCAGTTCCGGCGGGTCGGACTCGATTATCCGCGCATCCTCGACGCGCCCGTTGGCGTCGACGCTGTAGCCGAGCACTACGTAGCCGTCTCGCAGCAGCTCACTGTCTTCGATCACACCCGGGCCAAAGCGCAGCGTACGCATGGCAAGCCCGCCAATCCGCTGCGGATCTTTGAAGTACTCGTCACGCTGATCCGCGAATTCGGTATCGACCGACAGCTCCTGCCATGCCCGCTCGTAATTCGACGCGGCACTGTTGCGCTTGCCATAACGGTTGTAAAGGTCACCGAGCTTGACCAGCAGTTCGGCGCTGCGCAGATAGTCGCGCTCTTCTTGCCGATCGAGGATCTGCAGTGCGCGCTTGAGCGCGTTGGCAGACTCCGCCACCAGGCCCTGGCTGTCATAGGTGCTGGAAATACCGACCAGCGCGTCGACCAGCACCACGTCGTCTTTGCCGTAGGCTCTGAACAACAGGCGGCGCGCGTCCTGGTAGATCAACCGCGCCAGCTCGATCTGTCCGGAGCGTTCGTACCAGCGACCCAGCTTGTACATGGCCGGCGCAATATCGGGGCTGTCGGCGCCGAGCTTGCGCTTGTTGATCTCGACCTGGATTTCCTGGTGAAAATTGGCTTCCTCGAGTTCCTCCATGCCGATGTTCGCTTCGGTCAGACCGTCGCGAATCTTAAACTGGTCGAAGTTATAGAAGCCTTCGTTGACGTGATTGATTCGCAAGGCGCGTTCGAAAGCCTCGGTCGCCTGCTCGTACAGCCCGGCGCGGTTGTAGGTAGCGCCGAGGCCGATGTAGATGTTGATCAGCCGCT
>CBFCXA010000382.1:0-1548 GCA_965601985.1 uncultured Chromatiales bacterium
GACTTAAACTGAAATCAATAGTATATAAGATAAGAACTTATTTAGTTTTATTCCAGTAACTTATTGAGATATTCCTGGCAGCTGGATCAGGGTAGGTAACGGGGGCGGTGGGCGGAAATGACGCCCGTGTTGATTCCCGCCCAGCCCAGGCCACCGAACAAACGCGCGTGTTCGATCTTCATGCAGCGATCCATCACGACCTCCAGACCGGCGCCGCCGGCCAGCTCGGCTGCCGGCTCGTTGACAACGCCGAGTTGCATCCAGAGTACCTTCGCGCCCAGCTCCACTGCCGACTCCGCGAGTGGTGGAATGTCCTGCGGCTTTCGAAAACAGTCGACGATCTCGACGCGTTCCGGGATGCTCTCCAGGTCCGGATAGCAGCGTTGCCCGAGCACTTCAGCGTAGGCCGGATTCACCGGCACCACGTCGTAACCATGGTCCAGCAGGTACTTGGCGGCAAAATAGCTGGGTCGATACCAGTTCGCCGATAGCCCGACTACCGCTACCCTGCGGTACTCGGCCAGTATCCGGCGCAGAGTGGGGATGTCGTTGGAGTCGCTCATGCCGCGAGGCTAACACTCAAGCCCAGTGGACTCGAGACGTCGCTGCAGCCAGCGCGCGGTGCGCAGCAGCTCGGCGTCACGGCCGCGCCGACCGACGAGCTGGACGCCTATGGGCAGCCCGTCCACGCCCTTGAGCAGTGGCAGTGTGACGGCCGGAACGCCGATCAGCGTCCAGGGCGCGCAGAACGCCGGATTGCCGGTGGAAGCGAGACCGTGCGGGGCCTGCCCGGGCGCCGCAGGGGCGAGTATGACGTCGCAGCCTGCTAATAGGTCCTCCAGCGCGCGATCCAGCCGTTTCCGCGTCTCCAGGGCCTGCAGGTAGTCGACAGCGCTGATCCGGGCGCCTTCGTCCATGCCGGCGCGAGTCTCCGGGGCGAGGCTGACCGAGCCACGCCGGCGATAGCCGCGCAGGTTCCAGGCCAGGCCGACCAGCTGCAGTCGCCGCTGACTGACCAGCGCGTCGGCAAAGACCTCGGGGAGCGCCAGCGGCGCGCAGCGGTCACTGAGGATCTTTGCCAGCGCTGAAAGACCTGCTTTGCAGTCGGCGTCGGTTTCCCCCCAGAGTTCACCCGAAACCAGGGCCAGCGTCGGTTCTTCAGGCACTTCGGCTTCGAGTGTCGTCGCCAGCGTGGGCGGCGTTGCCGACAGCGAGTCGGGGTCGGAGTCGTCGCGTCCGGCCAAGGTGTCGCCGAGCAGCGCGGTGTCCTCCAGCGAGCGTGCAAAGGTACCCATGGTGTCCAGCCAGCGGGACTGCATCAGGACGCCTCCGCGCGGGATCAGCCCGAAGCTGGGTTTGTAGCCGATCACGCCACAGAACGACGCCGGTCGGATCACCGAACCGGCTGTCTGGGTTCCCACCGCCAGCGGAACCATGCCTGCTGCCACCGCCGCGGCCGAGCCCGAAGATGAGCCCCCGGGCGTGCGCTCCGGATTGTGCGGGTTGCGGGTCCGGCCGGGGGCGTAGAAGGCGCATTCGGTGGTTACC
>CBFCXA010000383.1:0-1535 GCA_965601985.1 uncultured Chromatiales bacterium
GGTTCTCGAACCGCGATCGCGGGCCAGGGCCCGCTCCTGCAGCTAACCCGTCAATCGGTGCCGGTCCAGACCATGTTACCCAGTTCGGCGAGATCGTAGCCGCCCAGCATGTTGGCCTGCCGCTGGCATTCGCTGCCGCGAAGGTAATCCAGCAGCTGCTGAAACAGCCTGCGGAAGAAGATGCCGCGGTGCAGGGCGAGATCGAACGCCTCCCAGCCGATGGGCACGAAGTCGAGGCCGAATTCATTGGCCACGGCGCGCACGCCCGGACCCACGTCCGCCTGTCCCATCGCGATCAGCGAGGCCGCCTCGCGCTCGGTGCTGGCACGGCCCGTGATGCGGCGGTCGGCCGGATCCAGGTCATGGTGCGAAATCAGCTCGCGCAGGAAGCGCTGCGAACCCGCGCCTTCCTGGCGTTCGACCCAGCGAACCCCGCGCTGGAACAGCCCCTCGACCCCGATCTCCGCCGACCACAGTTCCGGTGACACCAGCAAGCCCTGCTCGCGGCGAAACAGGCGCACCAGCGCCCAGTCGCCGGCCTGCACGTATTGCCGGATCAGCGCAGGGTGCCGCTGGTAACTCTCCTCGGCGGGGCCCCAGTGAATGCCGCAGACGTCGGCGCGGCGCCGCGCCAGCAGCGTCAGCCCCAGCTGGCTGCCGGTCGCCGCGTAGCTGATCAGCGCCCTGGACTGCAGCGACGCCGCCACTTGCGTGATGGCGCGAAACAGCAGCGGATCGTCGCTACCGGCCACGACGATGCGGTCGGTCAGCAGCCCGCCGTGGCTCGACTCGAGCAGCCACTGGTCGACGAGGTCGCGCGGAAACAGCCATTTGCCGGTGAGCTTGGAGGCGGGAATCTTGCCTTCGCGCACCAGCGCATAAATCTTTTTTTCGTTCACCTGCAGGTAGGCGGCCGCCTGCTTCACGGTCATGAAGCGCGGCGGATCGCCGCCGCCAGGCTCGCCGCCGGCTGCTGCGTCGACCGTGTCCGGGGTGTCTATGCCGGTATTCGTGGAAGAGGACTTCATACTCGCTCGTGTCATTGCGCTAATATTGGCGGAAATGAGGCAACCCGAGCGACACACTGTAGCTGTAATCATGGAGCGCGCCCAGATCAAGCGCGGGCGGTGGTCCGTGCCGAGCTGGCGCGCGGTGTCGGTGGTGGCCGGGGAACATGTCGTCGGCAAGGGCAACGGCCGCACGCCGATTTTCGAAAGCGACGACGAGGCTCAGTATCTCTGGTCCGGGCTGTCGCTGGCGCTGCATCGCGACCTGGCCGAGGAATACTGGTACAACCTGACGGGCGACAACCCCTCCCTGTACGTGATCTGTCACGAGACCCCGGACGGCGAAGTGACGCCTTTCCAGGTGACAGCCGATCACGACTCGGCCACGGTCTGCCTCGAGAGCGATGACCAGGTTTTCGCGGTGCCGATACCGCCCGAGATCTACCAGCAGCTCGAGAAATTCATCGTCGCGCACTTCGTGCCGCAGGAGCGCAAGAAGCGCAAGCGCAAGAACTGGTCGGAGACCCC
>CBFCXA010000384.1:0-1510 GCA_965601985.1 uncultured Chromatiales bacterium
CGCCGACTTCGATTTCTGGCGCATGCTGGCCGGTCTCGGCCTGTTCCTGTTCGCGATGGCGCAGCTGGAGGCCGCGCTGAAGGCGATCGGCGGCCGCAGCCTGGCAGCGTTTCTGCGGCGTCAGACCAACACGCCGTTAAAGGCGGTCGGCGGCGGCATTGTTGCCACCGCGCTGCTGCAGAGCAGTTCCGTCGTCGGCCTGATGGTGCTCGCGTTCACCGCAGCCGGTCTGCTCAATCTCGCCAGCGCGCTCGGCGTGGTGTTCGGGGCCAACCTCGGCACCACGTTCACGGGCTGGATCGTCGCCACGCTCGGCTTCAAAGTCGATCTCGAGGAACTGGTACTGCCCCTGATCGGTGCCGGCGGGCTGCTGTTCGTGTTCGGGCGCGACGGCATGGCCCGTTTCGGCCAGGCCGTGGTCGGGCTGGCGCTGTTGCTGCTTGGCCTGCAGTTCATGAAAGAGAGCGTGGCGCTGCTGTCCGAGAGCCTGGACGTGGGCGCACTTGCCGAGCTGGCGGTCTGGCAGTACTTGCTGTTCGGCACAATATTCGCGGCGATTGTCCAGTCGAGTTCCGCGACCATGATGGTCACTCTGGCGGCGCTGGACGCCGGAGTGATTACCTTGCCGAACGCCGCCGCAATTGCCATTGGCGCCGATCTTGGCACGACCAGTACGGTTCTGCTCGGCGCGGTGAAGGGCAGTTCGTCGAAACGGCGAGTTGCTGTCGCGCACTTACTGTTCAATTGCTTTACCGCTTTGCTTGCGCTTGCGTTGCGCACGCCACTTCTGCAACTGGTCGCAGCAATTGGCATCAGCGACCAGCTCTATGCACTGGTCGCGTTTCACAGCGTATTCAACCTATTGGGATTGTCGATATTCGTACCGGCTATCAAGCCGTTCGCGACCTGGCTGGAGCAACGTTTCCATACCCAGATGCCGGACGAATCGCACTACATCACCGAGGTCGAGCCATCTGTGGTTGAAGCAGCGATGCAGGCGATGGATCGGGAGACCGCGCACCTGATCGCGCGGGTAGTGCGTCAGAACATGCTGGTGTTCAGCCCGCCGCTGCCGCGCCCGCCGGGGCGCCTGCCGGTCGCGGTCGGCAAGGACGAGGACCTGGAAACCACGCGCTTCAATGCGATGTACGACGGCACCAAGCAGCTGGAGGGTGAAATCCTGGCGTTTGCCGCGCGCCTGCAGAGCGAGCCGCTGACGGAAGACCAGTCGCGGCGCCTCAGCCAGCTGTTGTCGTCCGTGCGGGAGGCGGTGCACTCGACCAAGCAGTTAAAGGACATTCGCCATAACCTGCAGTCCTTCGAGGAGGCAGGCGGCACGAGACTGGCCGACTACCTTGAACATTTTCGCAGTGTGATGAGCAGCTTTAACGTGGAACTCTACGCTCTGCGTCGCAGTGACGCTTCAGCGCCCAGGCCCGAAGACGTGATCGAGCTTACCCAGCAGGTACACGACCGGCATGATCAGCTTCATGGCGACATCTATTCGGAT